>CAZPNB010000085.1:0-2717 GCA_964587305.1 uncultured Spirochaetales bacterium
TGCGGATCGCGATGTCCTCGTGCAGCTGCTCCGCATAGCGACGCTCGGCGAACCAGTTCGACTGCCACCCATAGAGGGAGCCGAGCCGGAATCCGTACGGGTGTACTTTCTGTCCCACGATCACTCCTCGGATAGGACGACGCGCACACTGGCCGTCCGCTTCTGGATCCAGCTGGCGCGACCCTGTGCCCGCGGGCTGATCCGCCACATGCTCGGACCCTGGTCGACGGTGATGCGCCCGACGACCAGATTGTCGATGTCGATACCGGCGTGATCCCGGTTGTTCTTCTGTTCTGCGTTGGCAAGCGCCGAACGCACCAGCTTCGCCAGGTCGCGCGAAAAGCGCTTCGGCGAAAGGTCGAGGATCACGAGCGCCGCTTCGACGCCCTTGCCGCGGATCTGGTCGGCGAGCAGCCTCGCCTTGCGAGGACTCACCCGGTAGTGCTTGAGGAATGCGCTCGAACTCATCTGGCTACTTGGTCTTCACCCGCTTGGCACCCGCGTGCCCGGTGAACTTCCGGGTGGGCGAGAACTCGCCCAGCCGATGCCCCACCATGTTCTCGGTGACAAAGACGGGAACGAAGAGCTTCCCGTTGTGGACGTGAAACGTGAGACCCACGAAATCAGGCGTGATCATCGAACGACGCGACCAGGTGCGGATCACCTGCTTCGAGCTGGTGGCGAGCGACGCGTCGACCTTGCGCTGGAGACTCGGATCGACGAACGGACCCTTCCTGAGCGAACGCGCCATTACTTCTTCCCTCGTCGCTTGACGATGTATTTGTCCGTTCGCCGGTTGTTGCGCGTCTTGTGCCCCTTCGTCGGCACGCCCCAGGGAGTGCAGGGGTGGCGCCCGCCCGACGTCTTTCCCTCGCCACCACCCATCGGGTGGTCGACGGGGTTCATCGCGACGCCTCGCACGTTCGGCCGCTTCCCCTTCCAACGCGACCGACCGGCCTTCCCGATCGTCTGATTCTCGTGATCGGAATTGCCCACCTGCCCGATCGTCGCGATGCAGCGCACGTGGACGCGGCGGTGCTCGCCGCTCGGCATCCGCAGCGTGGCATAGCGGCCGTCTCGAGCCATCAGCTGCGCGCCGAGCCCTGCCGAGCGAACGAGCTGCGCGCCTTTGCCGGGCTTGATCTCCACGCCGTGCAGAATCGTCCCGAGCGGGATCCGCTCGAGCGGCAGCGCGTTGCCTGTGCGGATCTCCGCGTTCTCGCCCGACTGCACCCGGTCACCCACGATCAGCCCGGCAGGGGCGATGATGTAGCGCTTCTCGCCGTCCGCGTAGTGCAGCAGCGCAATATTGGCGGATCGGTTCGGATCGTACTCGATCGCGGCGACGCGTGCGGGGATATCGATCTTGTCGCGCTTGAAGTCGATCTTGCGGTAGCGACGCTTGTGCCCACCGCCTCGATGCCACGATGTGACGTGACCGTTGACGTTGCGGCCGCCGCTCTTGTTGACGCGACCTTCGAGCAGCGAGCGTTCGGCGTTTGCGCGCGTGAGTTCCGAGAAATCGGAAACGCTCATGTCGCGGCGACCGGGTGTCGTCGGCTTGAAGATGCGAACCGGCATGGCGGACCTCTACACCCCCTCGAAGAACTCGATGCTCTGGCCTTCGGCCAGCTGCACGAGGGCCTTCTTCCATTCGGGCTTTCGCCCGACGTTCTTTCCGACGCGACGGGACTTGGGCGGAACCCGCATCGTGCGCACGGTGACCACGTCGACCGAGAAGAGGGCTTCGACGGCGCGCTTGATCTCGTGCTTGCTCGCGCGCGGGTCGACCGCGAGCGTGACGAGGTTGGCGCTTTCGCGACCGACGGTGCTCTTCTCGGTTACGAGCGGGCGGCGAATCACGTCGTGGAGGTTCACGCGGACTCCGCTCGGACCGCGGCGCGGCGTTGCTCGGACAAGCGGATGTCGAGTGCCTCGACGGCCGCTCGCGTCAACACCAGTCGCGCGTGTCGCAGCACGTCGTAGACATTCAGACCCTCGACGCGAATCACGCCGACGCGCGGCAGGTTTCGCGCCGAGATTTCGAGCTTCTCATCGGCCTCGACGATCACGATCAGGACGCTCTGGCCGGCAAGGCCGAGCGCGGTGAGGATCTCCGCCACCCGGCTGGTCTTGAACTCGGTCATCGCGAGGTCATCGACGACCGTGATGGCTCCCTCTCCCCGGCGCAGCGACAGCGCGCCGCGCAGCGCGGCGCGCCGCACCTTCTTGGGCAGCGAATGTGCGTGAGAGCGCGGAACCGGACCAAAGACGACGCCACCCCCAGCCCACTGCGGAGCTCGGGTGGTGCCCTGTCGCGCGCGCCCCGTCCCTTTCTGCTTCCACGGCTTCGAGCCGCCGCCCGATACCGCGGCGCGGTTCTTCGTGCTGTGGGTGCCGGCGTGCCGCGCGGCGAGCTGCCTCCGCACCTCGGCGTGGAAGAGGTCGGGCTTCACCTTGACCTCGAAGACCGCGGGCGGGAGCTCCACCGAGCCCGCGCGGGAGTTCTCTTTCGTGACGATGTCTACCGTGGCCATGTCTTTTTCTACTTCGCTCGCTATTCCGTTCGATCTTCGCTCGGCGATCCCGTTCTATCTTCGCCCGGCTTCGCCTCGCTGCGCGCCAGAAGGCTTGCGCTCGCTGCGCGCCGCGCGGACGCGGCACGCATTAGAGCTTGATCTCCACGTCCACGCCCGCCGCCAGCTCGAGCTTCATCA
>CAZPNB010000086.1:0-5178 GCA_964587305.1 uncultured Spirochaetales bacterium
GCTCGCGCGGGATGTCGGGGCCGGCCGGCGCGTAGGCGATCTCGGTAGCGCCGGCGGCGGCGAGCGCGGACCAGCGCGCGCACAGATCATCGAGTGTGCCCGTGAACGTCATCGCGCCGACGCCCGGGTCGAGCAGCGCGCGCTCGCGCTCGGGAACCGCGACGCAGTGGCCTTCGTGCAGCGCGAGGTGGCGCCGTTCGGCGGGCACGCGCTCGATCGCGTCGCGCCACGCGCGACCACCGGGAAGCTGGTCGACCGCGGTGCCCGCGCTCTCGTAGGTGGCGTGGTAGATCAGCGCGATACCGGGCGCGAGCGCGTCGAACACGCGCAGCGACGCGAGCGTCTCGCCGGGCTCGAGCACCGTTCCCGAGCGCGCGAGTGCGCACCACGCGAAGCCCGGCGGCGGCTCGCCTAACGCGAGAACGCCGTCGCCGTGTGCGCGCGCCACGTCGAGCCCGCGCGGGCCGTTCGCCGCAACCAGCAGCGGCGTCGCGAGCGGGCGCTGCGGCGCGAACCCCTCCTCGTGCAGGAGGCGCAGCAGCGCGCCCTCCACCACGACTTCCTCGCCCCGCAGCAGTGCGCGCAGCGCTCTCAGGTACTCCGCGACGGTTCGCCACGCGAGCGGCGGCTTGCCGAGCAGGCGCCGCCCGGTGAAGCCGGTGCCGACCGCCGCCGCGACGCGCCCGGGCGCCAGCGCCTCGAGCGTCGCGATCGCTGCCGCCTGGGTCGCCACGTGGCGCAGGCTCGGCACCAGCACGCCGGGGCCGAGCCCGATCCTCTCCGTCGCATCGGCTATCCGCGCGAGTGTCATCCACACGTCGGGGTAGAGCAGCGGCGAGTCGTAGAGCCAGATGCGCCGGTAGCCGAGCTCTTCCGCCAGGCGCGCGTACTCGATCACCCGCGGACCGGGCGGAAACGAACAGGAGAGATCGATGCCGGCGAGCATTACGCGCCGGTCGCTGCGAAGCTGCGGCGCAGCTCGTGCTTCAGCACCTTGCCGCTCGCGTTGCGCGGCAGCCGCTCCACCAGCTCGAGCCGCTCGGGGAGCTTCTGACGCGCGAGACCGGCCGCCGCGCAGTGGCGCACGACCTCGGCCAGGTCGAGCGCGGCACCCGGCTCGGGGACGACCACCGCGCAGCAGCGCTCGCCGGTGCGCGAATCCGGCAGGCCGATCACCGCGGCCTCGGCGATCTTCGGGTGTGCGTAGAGCAGATCCTCGATCTCCTTGGCCGAGATGTTCTCGCCGTTGCGGATGATGATCTCCTTGCGCCGGCCGGTCACGCAGAGAAAGCCCGCCGCATCGAGGCGGCCGAGATCGCCGGTGCGGAAGAATCCGTCGCCGTCGAAGGCCTCTGCGTCGAGCCGCGCGTCCAGATAGCCCCGGCAGAGCTGCGGGCCGCGCGCGTAAATCTCGCCCTCCTCGCCGGCGGCGCACAACCGGCCCGCGCCATCGACGATACGCAGCAGGGCTCCGCCCGCCGCGCGCCCCTCGCTGCGGGCGAGCTCGTCGTCGGAATCGCCCAGCGACGACAGCGCCGCGAACGGTACCTCGGTGAGCCCGTAGACGGAGACGACACCGGCGCCGCCGAGCACGGTCTTCACCTCCGCGTGCAAGAGCGGCGGCTTCGGTGCGGCGCCCCCCACTGCCGCGCGCAGCCGCGGGAAGACCTGAGTCTCGGGATGCCGGCGCTGATACTGGAGATAGCGCATCACGATCGGCGTCCCGCCGGCCGCCAGCGTCACGCCGTGCGCGCCGAGGAACGGCGGCGTGCGCTCTTCGTCGTACTGCTCGACGAGAATCGCGCCGCAGCCCGCCATCAGCTGCACGAATAGCATCCCGATCCCGCCGATGTGCGTGAACGGGAACACCATCGGGTAGCGGTCGTCGGGGCCGAGCTCGAATCGCTCCACGACGCCGCGCGAGCCGGCCGCGATCGTCTCGTCGCTGTGCAGCGCCCCCTTCGGATCGGCGGTGGTGCCCGACGTGTAGAAGATCCAGCGCACGGGCTCGCCGGGCGCGGGTGCGAACGGCGGGAGCGCTGTCGCCTTCGGGTCCGCCTCCGGCAGCGCGCGATCGCAGACCAGGATCTCGCACGCCAGCCCGCCCTCGCGCGCGACCGCCCCGACGACGGACTCAGCCAACGCCGCGTGGTCGAAGCCGCGGAACACGCCCGGCACGATCAGCCAGCGCGGCCGCACCTGGCGCACGATGAATCCCAGCTCGCGCTCGCGGTAGATCGGCAGCAGCGGGTTCTGCAGCGCGCCGAGCCGCGCGAGCGCCGCCACCAGCACCATCGACTCGATCCAGGTCGGGAGCTGCCACGAGACCTGCGCCTCCGCGCCGACACCGCGCGCCGCGAGCCCCGCCGCGACCCGCTCCGCGCGCGCGCGCAGCAGGCCGAACGAGAGCCGCTCGCCGCGCTCGTCGACCGCGCACAGCGCATCGGGCGAAGCCTGCGCGCGCGCCTCGACGAGCGGCCACAGCTTGCGCGCTTCGATCATCGCGGCAGCATAACCGGCAGGTGGACGATCTCCGCCTCCGCGGATGCGCCGGAGACGCGCAGCCGCGCAAGCGCGACGGGCAACTTGAACCGCCGCGGCCCGGCGCTGCCCGGATTGAGATAGAGGACGCCCTCGCGGAGCTGCACAGAGGGGTGGTGAGAGTGTCCCGCGATCACGGCGGCGAACCCTGCGGCCTTCGGATCGAGATCCAACGCCTCGATCTCGTGCAGCACGTAGAGGCACGCGGATTCGACTTCGACGACTTCCGTCAGCGGAAGGCGGTCCGCCCACACTCCGTGGTCATTGTTTCCGCGCACCGCGACCACCGGCGCGATCCCGGCCAGCGACTCGAGCACCTCTGGCTTGCCGACGTCACCGGCGTGGATGATCAGGCTCGATCCGGCGAGCGCCACGAGCGCCTCCGGCCGCACGACGCCGTGGGTGTCGGAGATTACGCCGATGAGGGTGGTCATCGCATCAACGCGTCGAGCAGCGGCCAGAGCTTCGAAGAGTCGATCATCGCGCCAGGTTATCCCAGCGCGCCGGTCACCGTTCCTGCCTGCTCGAATCCGAACGATCGGAACGCGCGCACTTCAATCGAGGGAAGAGGTCAACTCTCGGGCGCTGTGGTGGACGGTGAGAATGTGGATCTCGTTCGCGCCGACCAGGCGATAGACGATGCGGTAGGGCCGCCGGATCACCTCTCGAATCTCGGGAGAGTCCAACTCTGGCACTTGCCGACCCCACTCAGGGAAGTTCGGCAGACGATCCGTAGCGGCGATGATCCGGGCCAGCGTCACTCTCGCATAGTGAGGCGAGTCCTGGGCGATGAAGGCTCGGATGGCCGAGAGATCGGTCCGGGCGCGGACGGTCCAGCGGACGAGTCTCAAGAGGCGAATTGCTTCTTGATGTCTTCCTGAGGGACGAGTTCACCCGCCTCGGACTGGCGGATACCTTCCTCGACCTTGGCGATGAAGCAGAGGGTCTCGATGGCGTCTTCGAGCGTGGCGTCGTCGGGCAGAGCCCGGAGAGCCTCGAGGGCGCGCTGCTTCGCAGGCGTCTGGAGCATCAGGAGAGACTAGCAGGGTCGCCCGGAGTTGAGTTGCCGAGGACCTTGGTTTCAAACGCCTTCTTCAGTGACTGGGTCATGGAATCGTGCTCCGCATCCTCATCGTACCACCCGCGGCCGGCGTGAACCCAGCCCGGTGCTTCGAGTACGATCGGCACGACCGCAGGGGGCTACCCGATCACATGACGATGTACCTCCACCGCGTTGGCGCCGAGTCGGCGCCGGCGCCCCGCACGTGGCGACCGCGCGATTGCACGCTGTATGCGCTGGCGGTCGGTGCGGGGTTCGATGAGCCGTCGTTCGTCCGCGAGGGCGGGCGCCAGCGCGTGTATCCGACGTTCGTGCTGTCGGGCGTGATGGCGGCGGAAGCCGAGTCGTGGCCCGACCCGGGCTTCGCGACCGGTGACTACGCGCCGCACGAGATCGTGCAGGGCGAGCAGGCGCTCGTGCTGCACGCGCCGATCGGACCGACCGGCGACGTGACGACGCACACGCGCGTGGCGGGCATCTACGACAAGGGGTCCGGCGCGCTAGTCGTGCTCGAGGTCGCGGCGGCGGACCGCGTCACCGGCGCGCCGGTCTTCACGGCGACCACGAGCCTGTTCGTGAAGGGGCACGGCGGCTTCGGCGGCGAGCGCGGTCCGCGCGCCGAACGGCGTGAGCCGCCCGCGCGCGCGGCGGATCGATGTGTCACGCATCCGACGCTCGCCGTGCAGACGCTGCTCTGGCGGCACGCCGGCAACGACCCGAATGCGATCCACGTCGACCCGGAACTCGCGCAAAGCAAAGGCTTTCGCGGCCCGATCCTGTCGGGCCTGAACACGCTCGGGTTCGCGTGCCGCGCGCTGGTCGACGGAGTGGCGGACGGACAGCCCGAGCGGCTGCGCTCGCTCGCCGGCCGCTTCGCGAGCCCCGGCTACAACGGCGACGCGCTGTCGACGGAGATCTGGACCGGCGACGACCTGGGCCTCGACCTGCGCGGCGACCACCGCGTGCTGTTCCGCGTCGTGAACCACGACGGCGCGGTGCTGATCGAGCACGGCCTCGCGACGGTGGCCTGAACGAGGCCGAGCCGCGTAATGAAGTCCATCAACCAGAACCGGAGCTTCGAGCCCGGCGGCGCCTACGTCCTCTTCGTCCTGAGCCTCGCCTACGTGCTGAACTTCATCGATCGGCAGGTGCTGGCGCTCGTGCTCGAGGACGTGAAGGCCGATCTCGCGCTCACCGACGCACAGCTCGGCTGGTTGCTCGGGCCCACCTTCGCCGTCTTCTACACGATCGCGGGCCTGCCGCTCGCGCGGCTCGCCGACACCTGGTCGCGGCGCGGGGTGCTGGCGGGATGCCTCGCGATCTGGAGCGGAACGACCGCCCTCTGCGGGCTGGCTTCCACGTTCGCGCAGATGGCCGTGGCGCGCTGCACGGTGGCGATCGGCGAGGCGGGCGGAACGCCTCCGTCGCACGCGCTGATCTCCGACTACTTTCCGCCCAGCCGGCGCGCGACCGCGCTGTCGGTGTACGGCTGGGGGATCTTCCTCGGAACGGCGCTGGGCTTCATCGGCGGCGGCCTGATCGCCGAAGCCTTCGACTGGCGGACGGCGTTTTTCGCG
>CAZPNB010000087.1:0-2730 GCA_964587305.1 uncultured Spirochaetales bacterium
TGATGGTGAACGGGAAACCCTCGCTCACCTGCAAGGATACGCTCTCGGACTACGGCGACACCGTCGAAGTGACGCCGCTCGCGAACTTCCCGGTCATCCGCGACCTGGTGATCGAGATGGACGGCTGCATGGAGAAGCTGAAGCACGTGAAGCCCTGGATCATCACCGCGAAGGAGCGCGCGGTCGAAGCGGGCACCCATCGGCAGTCGCCCGAAGAGCTCGAGTACTTCAAGCAGTTCAGCCTGTGCATCAACTGCATGCTCTGCTACGCGGCGTGCCCGGTCGTCGGAAACGAGCCCGATTTCCTCGGACCCGCCGCGATCGCGCTCGGCCACCGCTACAACATGGACTCGCGCGACGAGGGCCAAGCCGTGCGCAACGAGATCTTCCGCGGCGAGGGGACGGTGTTTGCGTGCTCGTACGCCAACGAGTGCACCGAGGTATGCCCGAAGCACGTCGACCCGGCCGCGGCGGTCAACCAGGCCAAGATCAACGCGGTGATCGACTGGGCGACGAGCTTCGTCGTGCCGCGCGGAGGGAAGTAGCGATGGCGCGATCTGCCCACCCGCACGCGATGTCGCCGAGCCGGCCCGGGCGCACGCGCACCGCGCCGCCGATGATGCCGCCGCAGTTCCCGCTGGCCGGTCGCTACCTCAGCTACACGCTGTTCGGCAGCACCGGCATTCTCTATCTGCTCGCGGGCTTCGGCGCGCTGCGCGCGGTGTGGGCGCTCGGCAGCGGCCCGGCCGCCTGGCAGAATGTGCGCCAGCAGCTCGCCGATCCGCTCCACGTGCTGTTCCACATCGTCTGCCTCGCGGCGGTGATCTTCGTCGGCGTGCGTTTCTTCAGACTGTTCCCGAAGGCGCAGCCGGCCGTGATCGGTCCGGTGAAGCCGCCGCCGGCGCCGATCCTGCACGCGATGCTGTACGCGGCGTGGGTCGCCGTGTCGGGCGGGCTCGCGCTCGTGCTCGCCGGGGGGATCTTCTGATGAAGAAGTGGCTGCTCGAGCTCGAGCCGGTGATCTGGCTGCTCTTCGGCCAGGGGATCATGATCGGCACGATGCTGTTGACCGCCTGGCTCGCGGTGGTCGGCATCGGCATCCCGCTCGGGATCGTGCCCGCCGACGCGCTCGCCTACGAGCGCGCGCACGGCCTCGCGAGCAACCTGATCGGCCGTCTCGTGCTGCTCGCGCTGATCGCGCTGCCAATGTGGAAGGGCGCCCACCACGTGCGCCACCTGTCGCTCGATATGGGCGGCCTCGAGCGCGACACCGTCGTCGCACCGCTGCTCTACGGCACCGCGCTGATCGGCAGCCTGCTCGCGGTGGTGGCGGTGGTCCGGCTCTAACTAACGGATCAGACGCGGCGCTTCACCAGGCATGCAGCCCCCAGCATGCCCAGGATCACTCGAACCCACGCTCGTCGCGCCGGTGGCGTCCGCAACTGGATTCAAATCCAGTTCAGGAGCGCAAGAATTTCACGCGAAAGACTTGACAAGTTTTCGGCGGGCGAGTGGGCCTCGGCCGAGCTCGGCCTGATTTCTGCGCATGAGACGATCGGGTTCGCTCTCCGCGCGAGTCATTCGGGCTTCGAGCCCAGATTTGCAGATCGAGGCTCGCCAAGGGGAAAAGAGAGCAAGGGAAAAGCGCTACGCGCGGCGCCTGCGCCAGCCCGCCAGGCCCAGCATGCCCGTCATCATGAGGAGACCCGTACCGGGCTCGGGGATACTCGCGACGCGAAACCCGACGTCCTCGACGTCGTTCGCCGAGCTCGCGAAGAGGCGGGCGGACGTGTTGAGGAGGTCCGCGTCGAAGAAGTTGAAGGTTCCGCCGCGGATTCCGCGATTCGAGCCGCTGATGGCCTCGTTCCACTCCCAGAGGTTTCCGCCCTGGTCGAACGTGCCATAGGGGCTCGCCGAGCCCGTGTAGCTGCCCACGTCGGTCAGGTCCCCGACGAAGCCGCAGTTGGCGCGATTGGCCGTCGCCGTCGGCGAGGCGCAGACCGTCGGCGTGTCCGTGCCCGCCGGGTAGTCGAAGTAGCTCGTCGACAGCGCGTCGTAGTACGCCGCCTTGTACCACTCGTTCTCGCTCGTCAGGAAGATCGTGGCTCCCGCGTTGCGCGCGCCCACGCTCGTCGCGCCGGTGAACGTGTAAGCCCCGTCCTCGGTGGTCGTGCTGTCCTGCACCCCGGTGAGCTGGCCGTTGTGCAGCCAGTTCGCGAAGCGCAGTGAATCGTAGAACGACACAAAGTTCACCGGCATGTCCGCGCGGCCGACGATCACGCTGTACGTGTAGCTCCCGGAGCTGCCGCTCTGCGTGATCCCGCCGAAGCCCGAGCCCATGCCCGTGTTGTACAGCACGTTCGTGTCCGTGTCCGCGACCGCGTTCAGAAACTCCGCGTACTGCGCGTTCGTGACCTCGTACGTCCCGATGTTGTAGCCGGACGCCACCGAGCCGAAGCTCGTAGAGTCCGCGGCGTTGCCCGGGTCGCCGACGAACGTCCAGTCGATCGTGACGGCCGAGGCCGCACCCCCGAGCGACAGCGCCATCCCGCCGAGCCCCAGAGCCAGCGATAACCTTCCAACCTGCGAGCAAAACTGCGAGCGCATCCGTGCCTCCCCTTCCCTGAGCTCGAGCCAGGTGGCCTTCCCATCTCCCACCCCAGGCGGGGAGACGCCGCATCTTGCCCCCCCCATTTGCAACCACTTTTTGCGGCAAGTCCTGGGGACAGC
>CAZPNB010000088.1:0-4984 GCA_964587305.1 uncultured Spirochaetales bacterium
CGCGGTGGAGGAGATCGTACGCTGGACGACACCTTCGGTGTACAAGCGCCGCACCCTCACGCGTGACATCGAGTTCGGCGGACGCCTGCTCCACACGGGTCAGAAGCTCACGTTCTGGGAGATGTCGGCGAATCGCGACGAGTCGGTGTTCACGGAGCCGTTCCGCTTCGACATCGGCCGCGATCCCAACCCGCACCTGGGCTTCGGACACGGCGTTCACTACTGCCTGGGCGCGAATCTCGCGCGCCTCGAGATCCACGTGATGCTGGAGGAGCTGCTCGCGTCGGGACGCGAGGTCGAGATCGCCGGTGCGCCGGTCTGGACGCGGGACAATCGCCTGTTCGGGCTCAAGCACCTCCCGGTGCGGATCGCAGCGAGTTGAAGCGGTACTGAATGAGACGCATGTCGGGCGCAGTTGCTCCTTCCCGGCTCGGCTCAGGCGCCCCTGCCGGAAGGTCGATGACGGTGGAACGCCCGGGCGATCGGCGTCCGGGCCGGAGCCCGCTTTGCGCCACCGCCTCCAGACCGCCCGCTCGAGCAGCGCCTTCGCACGCGCGCTGTGCGTGCTGGTGGTCGGGCTCGCGCTCGGGTGCGCCGCGATCGAGCATGGCTACCAGGCCAAGCAGTATGCGGGCGAGCCGCTGTCGCCGAAGAGCGGTCGCGGTGCGCAGCGTTTCCAGGCGGAGGTGCAGCTCGATAAGACGATCGCCGCCTACGTTGCCGAACACGGACGGCCCGACTATTTCTACATCGTCGATCGCGAGAAGCTCTACTTCTTCTACACGACGACAGACAGCGCGGCAATGTTCGAGCGGATCCTGATCGAGGGCAGTCAGGTGACCGAGCTCGGCCGCATTCCCGGGAGCTTGCTGAAGCTGCTTCCGAAGCAGACGCGCGAGCAGATCGAGGCGCGACGCGCCACCGAGCAACGGCACGCCCAGGGCAACGCGCGCCGCGCCCGAACCCAGATCGCGCGGAGCAAGCCACGCTCCCCGGGACCCGCGGCGATCGCGCCGAGCGGCGCCTATATCGGCGGATTCGACGCCGCCGGGATCGTCGCGCGCATGCGCGCACCGCTCACAGCGGCCGATCCCGGTGTGCGCGACTGGCGCGAGTCGCGCCTGCAGGGTGGCGTGCTCGCCTACACCGCGAAGGTCGGCCGAACGCAGTACGAGGTGGCCGACGGGCGCGTCGCGTTCACCGTCTACCTGTCGGCGTCACGCGGCGAGCTGCCGGCGTCGGCGCGCCTGGCGATCCAGCGCGTCAACGGCGCGATCTTCGCCGCGAAGGCCGATGCCGTGACCCAGCAGATGGTGGCGCTCGCCGAGCGCGCCGTGGCCGATCGCTCCGGTCGGACGAACTTCGCCGAGCGCGTTGCCGGCCGTACGATCCGCGTCGGACGCCGCGTCGATGCGGGTGTGTTCGCCTACTCGATCCATCCGTAGGATCGAACCGGCTGGCTAGCGGTTGCGCCGAGTTGCCGCAGCGGCGAGCAGCAGACCGACACCGAACACCAGCACAGCGCTCGGCTCCGGAACCGGCGCCGCGAAGGTGTCCTCGTCGCCGTTCGTGGTCGCAGCAGAAAAAACGTCGGGCGATCCAGCCGCGGAGCTGCTGGCGCCGCTTCCACCACCGCTGCACTCCGAACCCAGGCACGCGGGAAGGGCCACCAACAGGGTCAACAGTAGCTGTCGTCGCATGATGCGGATCCTCTCGAAAGTACCCGTCGTGAAGCGCGGGGACTGGCAGTGAGTGGCTCCTTCTCCACTTCTGGTGACGCGAGCTTCGCCCAGACCTCTCGCTTTGCGTGTTGCGCGCTATCTGCATAACATTCATGTCCACCAGGAACGCGCAACAGTTGTCGGTAGCCGGTTCGCTCGGCTGGGCTATGCGCTCGAATTGCGCACTCGCCGCTTCAGCGCCGTCGCCGGACGACAACCTGATGGCGAACGAACAGTCCGATGCTGATTGCGGCCGACAGCCAGGCGAACACGCGCACGACCTCGTGCAGCGGCGCCTCTCCGGCGCGCAACTCCGGCGCAAACACGCGCAGGCTGTAGCACGCGACGAGCAGCGCGAAGGTGAGCGTCGTGGCGCCGTAGCGCCGCTCGCGCGTCACCCGCCAGCGCCAGGCGAAGAAAGGCAGATGCGTGGCGAAGACAGCGAGCAGCACGAGCGGCCACACGCCAGATGCCGACACTGGCTAGCTGTCCGCGGCGCAGCGACCCGCGCGGCGTCCGAAGAAGGTGCTGTCGCCGAGCGACAGTCCGCTGCTGTAGCCACCCACGGAGATCCCCGAGGTGGCGCGCCCGGCCGCGAAGAGCCCGGGGATCGCATCGCCTTCGGTGTCGAGCACGCGCCCCTCGGTATCGGTGTGGAGCCCGCCCAGCGTGAAGGCGGCATAGAGCGAGCTCTCCGCAGTGCAGTCGAACGCGCCGTAGGGCGGGTTCACGAGCGGCGTCACGTAGCCGGGATCCTTGTGGAACACCGGATCGGAGCCGGCAGCGGCGTGGCGGTTGTAGAGCGCGAGCGTCGCCGCGAGGCCGCCCTCGGGCAGACCGAGCTCGCGCTCGAGCTCGTCTGGCGTCTCGCCGACCGCGGCGACCCGGCGCTCGTAGGTGGGCTGCTCGAACACCGCTTCGTCCACCACGAGCCAGGCGCGTCCGCCGCGGTGAAGCAGCGCGAGCTCGCCGAGCCGTCCGTAGTAGGCGTCCTCGTTCACGAAGCGCTGCCCCTGCGCGTCGACGAGGACGCCGCGCTTGAGGCCCCAGGGCTGTGTCGCGGGCAGCGAGATCGAGACGGCATCCATGTGCAGCGTGGCCGCACCCGCCGCGATGCCGAGCTGGATGCCCGAGCCGTCGTCGCCCTCGGCGCCGACGCGCACAGTGCAGCGGAGGGCTTGCGAAGCGTGCGCCTCGAGCATGCGGTCGTTGTGGATGAAGCCGCCCGTGGTGAGCACGACACCGCGCCGGGCGCGGAACGCGCGCCGTTCACCGAAGGTCTCGGCCTCCACGCCGACGACGCTCCCGCCGTCGTCCGTCACCAGCGCGCGCACGCGGTGATTCGCGAAGGCGCGCGCGGGGCTCGCTTCGACCGCCGACACCAGCACGCGCATCAGCAGCGGTCCTGTCTGGTGCTTCATCTGTGGCACATGACCGCGCGGTGCCGGCACCGCGAGATCGCGATACGGGTGGCACTGCTCCGAGCCCGACCAGACCAGGCCGTCGTCGGTCGGGGGCTCGCCGCTGCAGCCGTGGTAGAAGACCGGCTTGAACGGGACGCCCTGCGCGACGATCCACGCGTAGTGCTCGACGGAACCGTCGCAGTACAGCCGGATCTTCGGCTCGTCGGGAG
This sequence comes from uncultured Spirochaetales bacterium, assembly GCA_964587305.1. Lineage (GTDB taxonomy): Bacteria > Myxococcota_A > UBA9160 > UBA9160 > SMWR01 > JAHEJV01. The sequence goes on from CAZPNB010000088.1 coordinate 3,355, forward strand.
AGCGGCCGGCGGACGCCATCAGATACCGGAACATCTCGTCGGGGGAGTCCTCGAAGCCGCAGACCTTCTGGAGGTCGGTGCCGCCGCCGAGGTAGAGCACGCCGCCGCTCATCGCCGACGTGCCTCCTCCCCCACCCGCGCGCTCCAGCACCAGCGTCTCGGCCCCGGCCGCAGCGGCCTCGAGCGCCGTCGCGGCGCCCGCGGCGCCGAGCCCTACCACCACCACGTCCGCCTCTTCGTCCCAGCGCTGGACGTGAGCCGCGCGAACGATCCGATTCGCCATCGGGATTCTCCTTCGGAACGGCTCAGCCTAGCGCGATATGCTCACCGAACCGTGAATCCGACCGACCGACGAGGCGTTGATCCGGGGCGACGGGTCCGCGTGCTCGGACTCGGGCTCGGGCTCGACGAGCCCGATCGGGTGCTGCGCGATCGGGCGGGCCAGGCGCTGGGACTCACGCCCGAGTCGATCCGGGGCCTGCGCATCGCGCGCCGGGCGCTCGACGGACGCCACCGCTCCGGGCCTCGCTTCGTCGTGCACGTCGATCTCGAGATCGATCCGGCGGCGCGCGGGCAAACGCTCGACCGCGCGCTCGCTGCGGGGCGCGCGCGCGAGCTCCCGCCCCCGGCGCGCTTCGAGCTCACGTCCTCGGACCGGAGCTGGCGAAAGCGCACGGTCGTCGTGGTCGGCGCCGGGCCGGCCGGCCTGTTCGCGGCGCACGTGCTGGCGCTGCACGGCGCGCGGGTCGATCTGATCGATCGGGGCCCCGGCCTGCGCGAGCGGGGCCGGGCGGTCGCGCGCTTCGTCCGCGAGCGTGAGCTCGACCCCGAGCGCAACCTGCTGTTTGGTGAGGGCGGGGCCGGAACCTACTCCGACGGCAAGCTCTACACCCGGACGCAGCACGCGCTCGAGGAGCCGATCCTGGCCGCGCTCGTCGCATGCGGCGCACCGGAAGCGATCGCCTATGACGCGCGGGCACACATCGGCACCGACCGCCTGCACCGGGTGCTGCCGCGGCTGCGCGAGCAGCTCGAGTCGCAGGGCGTCCGCTTCCACTTCGAAACGCGCCTCTTGTCGCTGGTGACCGACGGGGCGGCAACGCGCCGCGTTCGCGCGGTGCGGACGTCGGCGGGCGAGCTGCGCGCCGACGCCGTCGTGCTCGCGCCGGGTCATAGCGCGCGCGACACGCTGCGCGCGCTGGCTGCGCAGGGCGTCGTCGCACAGGCGAAGCCGTTTCAGCTCGGCGTTCGCGTCGAGCATCCGCAGTCGATCGTCGATCGCGGCCGCTACGGCCCGGACCCGGCCGTCGCGGCGCGCCTCGGCCCGTCCTATTACGCGCTCGTGTGTCGCAGCGGGCAGGGCCGAGCGGCGGTACACAGCTTCTGTATGTGTCCGGGGGGTCAAATCGTGGCCTCGGTGTCCGAGCCAGGCCTCCTGTGCACGAACGGGATGAGCAACTCGCGGCACTCTTCGCGCTTCGCCAACGCCGGCCTGGTGGTGACGGTGGACCCGTCCGGCGCGAGCGGTGGGCCGTTCGCCGGCGTCGAGCTCCAGGAGCAACTCGAGCGCCGCTTCTACGATGCGGGCGGTGGCGGGTATCGCGCGCCGGCGCAGCGCGTCGCCGACTTC
>CAZPNB010000089.1:0-9920 GCA_964587305.1 uncultured Spirochaetales bacterium
ACGACCCGCGCCACTACTTCGCCGACGAGCTCGCGGAGCTGCTGCTGGCCGTGCGCCGCTACCTGTATCCCGACTATCCGGTCGCCGCACTCGAGCCGCTGGCACGGGTGGCGTGGCGGCTCTCCGAGGTCGAGTTTGCGAACGCGCCGGGCGGCGCGCGCGTTCCGTTGCGCGCGCGCGGCGACGACATCGCCGAGCCGACGCGGCGCGCGATCGTCGCGTCCGTGCTCTTTGAGCGCATCTTCGGCGCGCTGCACCGCTGCGCAAACTCGATGCGCTCGATCCGCATCCGTGAGGGGCTCGCGGTGCCGCCGGCCGGTGAAGCGACCCCTGAGTAGGCTCCCCGAACGCGGCGCGCCGCCGCGCCCAAACCGAGCGAGGCTTCCATGGATCTCCGGCTGTTCGCGACCGTCTTCTCCACGATCTTCATCGCAGAGCTAGGCGACAAGACCCAGCTCGCGACGATCCTCTACGCGTCGGATGCGTCGCACCCGCGGCTCACCGTGTTCGCGGCGTCGGCCACGGCGCTGGTCCTCTCCGCGGGTCTCGGGGTGCTGGCGGGCTCGTTGGTCGCGGAGCACGTCGATCCGAAGCTCGTGCGCTGGATCGCCGGCCTCGGCTTCGTGGCCGTGGGCCTGTGGATCCTGCTGAGTCAGGAGTAGGATCACTCTCGAGGAAATCTCGAAATGAATCCCGCGAAGTGGGTTGTTCTGTGCGTGCTCGTTCCGTTCGTCCTGTTCTCAGTCTGGTGCACGGCCACTGGGGGAACCTTCGGCGAGGTGGTCGCCGCGTTCGGCGGCAATCCGTGGTTCACCCAGGTCAGCCTCGACCTGTACCTGGCGCTGTCGATGGTCAGCGTCTGGATCTGGCGCGACGCGCGCGCGCGCGGCGCGAATCCGATCCCGTGGATCGCCGCCACGCTGCTCACAGGCTCGATCGCTCCGCTCACCTACCTGCTGCTGCGCCCCGAAGCGGGCGCCGAGCAGAGCCGTTGATGGGCACCCCGAGCCGCGTGGAGCTCCAGGACTGGGCCGCGAACTACGTGTCGCTGTGGAATGCGAGTGACCGCGACGGCTGGGCGCGAAATTGGCGCAGCGTCGCGCCGGGCGAGTTTCGGATGCTCGACCCGGTCGGCACGCCGGAGAAGCGCGGCTTCGAGGAGTGCGCGCTGAAATCCTGGGACCTGTTCCAGGTGCGCGTGAAGTTCAAGGTCGCCGACGGGTCGCTGTTCATCTGCGGCAATGAGGTCGCGTGGCTGCTCGAGAACCACATCACCACTGACAGCCGCACGTTCGTCGGCCTCTCGATCGAGACCTACCGCTTCGAGCCCGACGGCTCGGTCGTGATCCGCACCTACTACCGGGTCCCCGCGCGGACGAACGACGAGCTCGGCGAGATGTTCCAGACCTATCTGCCGAAGTGACTCAGTCTTCTTCGCCGCGGATCAGCGCGGCTGCGGCGCGCTCGCCGGAGCGCACGGCGCCTTCGAGCGAGGGATGGATGAGATAGTCGCCCGCGAATGCGAGGCGGCGGCCCGCCGCGCGGCGATCGGCCTGCACCCGCCGGAAGCGGGCCAGCGCGCGATAGGCACCGACGCCGAAGCGCGGAGCGCCGTAGCGGTGGCGGAACACGCGCGTGAACTCGACGCTGCGCGCGAACCCGGGCCACAACCGATCGAGCTCGGCGAGCAGCTCCTTCTCGAGCGTCTCGCTCGGCGTCTCGGGATGGGCGGACGCGAAGCTCCCGGTGGCGCGCAGCAGCGCCAGCCCGCCGCCGGCGGGGATGCGCCCGCCGCGGTAGCCGGGCTCGACGAGCACCGCGCCGAGCGGCGAGCGCCTCTGGGCCGACAGCGCGACGAAACGCGCGCGCGGAACCAACGGGCGGCACAACGCCGCCGCGACAGCGAGCCCCGGCGCATAGTCCACTCCGGTCAGGAAGCGGCGCTCGGGGGTGGTGAGCAGAGGATCGGCGAGCTGCGCCGCAACGGGCGCTGGCGTGGCAAGCACGACGGCATCACCCGCGAAGGCCCGACCGTCGACGGCGCAGACGCGAAATCCGCCGTCGGCGCCGGGCTCGATCCGGCCGACGCGACAGTGCGTTACGACGGTGACCGCCGCAGCCGCGCGTTCGAGCAGGTCGCCGAGCGTTCCCTGGATCACGCCGGGACGCGCGAGGCCATTCGCCCGGTAGTGCTGGAGGAACTGCACGCGGCTCATCTCGTCGGGATCGCCGAGCGAGCCCGCGCACACGGCCGGCGCCATCCAGTGCTCGAGCACGCTCGACCCGAAGTACAGGCGCGCAAAGTCGGCGAGACTGCGGTCGTCGAGCGACTCGGCCTCGGCGGCGGCGCCCAGCGCGAGAGCGGGGCCATAACGGGCGAGCAGGCGCGGCAGCCGCACCAGCCGCCAGGCATGGAGCCGCCGCACGCCCGGAATACGCTCGACGTCGCGCAGCGAGCGCAGCTCGACGTCGCGGAGGCCGGACGAATCGGCGAAGGCCGTGACCACCGGCTTGGCCGGCAGCATAGCGTCGCGCAGTCCGAGCTCACTGATCCAGGCGAGCATTCGGGTATCGCCCGACCCGACCAGCGCGGGCACCGGCTCCAGCGGATATCCCTCGACCCGCGTGCCCGCGAGGCGGCCCCCGACGCTCCCGCTGTGCTCGAGCACGCTGACGTGGCAGCCCTCGCGGGAGAGGCGCCACGCTGCGGCGAGACCGGCGAGACCGGCCCCGACCACCAGCACGTGTCGGGGGGGCGGCGGCACGGCGGTACGGTAACCGGTCGCCGAGCGAAGGCCATCAGGCAGCGGCGAGTCGGGTAAGGATCGCCGCGAGGTGCGGAATCACGTCGTGGAGGGTCGCGAAGCGCACGAACGGAGCGCCGCGATCCTCGAGCGAATCCGCCAGCGTGTCCTTCGCGAAGACGGTATCCGCGGCGAGTGCACCGCAGGTGTCCGACACGCGGCCGTTTCCGACGTGCACCAGGTGGGTGCCGGGCCGCTCGGCGCGATAGGCGCGCAGGATTCCACCCTTGCAGGTGCCCGTGCCGCAGCCACAGGTCGGGTCCGGTGCGCCGGCGCGGATCCGCCAGCGCCCGTGCTCCACCCGGAGTCGGTTGGCGGTGTACGTAAAGCGAACGCGGTGCAGACTTTGCAGGCGATTCAGATTCCAGTCGAAACCATCGGAGAGGATTCGGAACGGAACGTGCTGCGCTCCGCACCAGGCGATCAGCGCGCGCGCGCCCGGATCGAGCTCGACCGAGGCCAGGAACGCATCGAGCACGTCGGTGCCCACCGGGAGCCCGTCGAGGATCTCGAGGTTGTACTCCCAGGGCGTGATCTCGCCGCGCTGATAGCGGGCCCACTGCGCCGGCCGTCGCTCGGCGGCAAAACGCACCGCCAGGCTCGACCCGACGTCCTGCACCGAGAACGTACCGTCGAAGTCGCAGAAGACGGCGAGCGGGCTGGTGGCAAGCCGCGCGGGCTCGTCTTGCACGACCTGCGGCGGCGCCTCCGGGTCGAGTGGCCGTGCGACGCGTGCCACTCCGGGCAGACCGCGCGCGTCCAGTGCGCGGACCTCCGCCACGGTCTCGCGCAGCAGGGCTTGCTGTGCGGGCACCTCGGCAGCGAGGTCGCCGCTCGCGAACGCGATCCCCCCGGTCTCGGCGATCACCGCGGCCCACGCGCGCGCTGCTTCGTGCGGGAGCGCCGCGCCGAGCGCGCCATCGGGCGGAGGGCCCGGATCATTCAACCACAGGCGCCGATGCATCCACAGCCGGGCGAGCGCGCTCGTCCGTGCACAGGGCAGCGCCGGATCGGGAGCGATGCGCATCCCGTCGACCAGGCCGACCGCCGGCCCGAGCGGGCAGCCGCTGGCGAGCAGAAACGCCTCGTCCCCCGCTCCGCGCCGCACCGCGGCGAGGCCGCGCCGAACGCGCTCGGCGGGGCCCACGCGCAGATCGCTCGAGTCGCCGTGCGCGGCGACGCCGAGCGCATCCAGGTTCAGATGGAAGAAACCCCAGCCGACCAGTGTCCGGTACAGCGCTTCGAGATGTCGGGTGACCGCCTCGCGACTGGTGTCGAGCGCGAACACGAGACGGCTGCCGAAGCGATCGCCCGGAACGCGCAGCGAGCTCGAGCCGTCAGTGTCGCGCAGGAACCACTCCGGGCGATCGCGGTGGAGATCGCTCCCGGCTTCGGCGCATAGCGGCGCTGTCCACAGGCCGGGCACGAAGCCCGCCGCGCGGATCTCGGCCGCCAGCGGCTCGAGGCCGCGCGGGAAGCTCGCAGCGGACGCCAACCAGTCGCCGATCGCGCGTTGATAGCCGTCATCGAGCTGCACGACCTCGATCGGAAGCTCGGCGGCGACCAGCGCTTCGAGCGCACGCCGCACGCCGTCCTGGCTGACATCGCGAAGACGCGCGTGCCCGCTGCGCCAGCCGGTCGGCAGCGGCCGCCATGTGCGTGCGCCGGCGGCGCGACCCCAACGCGCAGCGAAGCCCTCGAGCAGCGCGTTCGCATCGTCACCGACGGCCACCTCGACGGTCTCGAGCGCGCGGCGCTCGCCGGGCGCGAGCAGGGCGTCGACCCAAAGCTCGAGATCGATCGAGGCACCGCCCCGGACACCGCGCGCGAACACGCGCGCGAAGCTCCGTCCGCACTCGTAGGCGCCGATCAACGCGCAGGGCCCGCGGCCGGCGACGCCCATCGCGCACACCTGGTGCGATTCGCCCGGCTCCGCCGCGTCGAGCAGCTGCGGCCCGTTGTCCGCATCCGACTGCCATCCATTGCGCAGGAAGCAGAGCGCGCCGGAGACCGGAGCAGACCACTCGAAACCGAGCACAACGGCGCCCAGCGCCCGCGGCGCGTCTCCCGGATTCGCCACGACCGCGTCGATGCAGGCGTAGCCCTCGAAGGTCTCGATCGTTATGTCGAGCGCGAACCCCGCTGCGCGAACCTCGCGGCACCACGCCACCTCGGCGGAAGCGGCCGGCGCGCCGCCCCGGGTCGTCCCCCGCACTCCGAGCCGACGCGGCGCGATGCAGCTCCCACTCACGTGGGTGGCCAGGACGGGCGCAGCGGGCATCGGACGCGCCAGTATAGGCACATGCCGCTCTCGAGACCGGCTCTCGATGCCCGGCTACAGGCCGGCGCGCCGTTGATCCTCGACGGGGCGACCGGCACCGAGCTCGAGCGCCGCGGGGTCGCGACGCGGCTGCCGCTGTGGTCGGCAGCCGCGCTGGACAGCCACCCGGATCTCGTCCTGCAGATCCACGCCGACTACGTCGCGAGCGGCGTCGACGTCGTCACCGCGAACACTTTCCGAACCCAGCGCCGTACGCTCGCCACGGCGGGCATCGGGAATCGCGCGGAGGAGCTCACCCGGCGCGCAGTCGCGCTCGCCCGGCGCGCGGCAGGCCAGCGCGTGTGGGTGTTCGGATCGAGCCCGCCGCTCGAGGACTGCTATCACCCCGAACGCGTACCCGACGGTGGCGCGCTCGAGCGCGAGCACGCCGAGCACGCCCGAAATCTCGCGCTTGCCGGCGTCGATGCGATCCTCGTCGAGACGATGAACACAAAGCGCGAAGCGGCGGCAGCGCTGCGCGCCGCGCACGACGCCGGCGTGCCGGCACTCGCCTCGTTCGTGTGCTGGGATGGTGCGCGGCTCTTGTCGGGCGAACCACTCGCCGACGCGCTGCGCGTCGCCGGCGACGAAGGCGCGTGCGCGGTGCTCGCCAACTGCCTGCCGCCGTCGAACGCGTCAGCCTGCCTCGACGTGCTCGCCGCGCAGCCGCTGCCGTTCGGCCTCTACCCCAACCTCGGCGAGCCCGAGGACGAGCAGGGCTTCCGCCGCAGCGAGGAGCTCGCGGCCGATCGCTTCGCCGATCTCGCTGCCGGCTGGGCCGCGCGCGGCGCACGCGTTCTGGGCGGCTGCTGCGGCACCACGCCGGAGCAGCTCGCCGCCGTCGTCCGCCGCCTGCGGTGAACAAGTGGCCGGAGACCGCGCGCAGGAGCCGAAGGCGAGCGGAGTCGAACGGGTGGCATTCGCGCTGCAGCGCTGGAGTGACGCGAATTGTGTCACTCGGCTCGGTCGGACTGCCGGGTAGTTGCTGCTCGAGCCGAGCTCGGGCCGAGTGGAATCGGGTCGCGATTCGGGGGCTTAGCAGCACACTCGCCGGCCGTTCCGCGCGCTGGCACGTCACTTGCTCTAGGACTGGGTCAACAAAGTCCGCTGTTTCGATGTGCCCGGGCCGGCAGCCCCTCCCGTCGCAGGAATGCGACGTGCCGGCCCGGGCCGACTTTTTGGGGCGATCGCGGTGTCGCTCGGCGAGTCAGTCGACCACTCGGTGCCGTGCGTACTCGCGCAGCACCCGGCGCGCGATTCCGGCCAGGTACACCGACCCGGTGACGCACAACAGTGCTTCGGAGCCGAGCGCCTCACGCGCCGCGCGCAGCGCGAGATCGGGGTTTGGCTCGACGCGGATCGTGAGCGCGGGCCGCACCACCCGCGCCACCGCGGCGATCTCGCGCGGATCGAGCGAACGCACCGGCTCGGCGCGGGTGAGAGTGAGCGAGCGCGCGAGCGGTAAGAGCGCCGCGAGGATCGCACTCGCGTCCTTGCCCGCCGAAACGGACAGCACGAAGTCGACCGGACGTCCGACACGGGTCAGCACCGCCGCGAGCGCACGCGCCGACGCCCCGGTGTGCGCCGCGTCCACGACCACCCACGGCGCGCGCTCGAGGATCTCGACACGCGCGGGCAGCTGCGCCGCCTCGAGACCCGCGCGCGCGGCGTCGGCGAGCCGGGCGGGCGCGAGCCGCGGCTCGAGCACGCGGCGCGCTGCCGCCACGGCCAGCGCCGCGTTCGCCGCCTGGTGCGCTCCGGGCACGCGCAGCGACGCCGCGAAGCAGAGGTCGCCTTCGCGAAAGCGGAGTCGCGACGCGTCGGGCGCATCGACTTCCACTTCGATCTCGATCTCCTTTCCGAGCCGCGCCAGCGGACAGCCGAGCTCCGTCGCGCGGCGCTCTACCACCGACAACGCCTCGGGTGGAAGATCGCCGCACACCACCGGCACGCCTGGCTTGAGGATTCCGGCCTTCTCCCAGGCGATTGCGGCCAGCGTGTCGCCGAGGATCTCGGTGTGCTCGAGCTCGATGCTGGTGATGCAGCAGACGGCCGACTCCGCGGCGTTGGTCGAGTCGAGGCGCCCGCCGAGACCGACTTCGAGCACCGCGTGATCCACCCGCAGCTCGCGAAAGAGCAGCAGCGCCGCCGCGGTCGTCGCATCGAAGAACGACGGTACGACCGGACCACCGGCCGCGAGCAATGCGTCCACGTGGGGCCGCAGCCGCTCCACCGCGGCCGCGAGCCGCTCCGGCGCGATCTCCTCGCCATCCACCCGGAAGCGCTCGGTCCACCGCTCCAGGTGCGGCGAGGTGAAGGTTCCCACACGCGCACCGGCGGCCCGAAGCACCGATTCCGCCAATAGCGCCGTCGAGCCCTTCCCCTTCGAGCCCCCCACGTGCACCACCGAGAGCCCACGCTCGGGAGCGCCCAGGCGGTCGAGCAGCGCGCGGATCGGCGCGAGCGACAGACGCGCGCGGCGGGGGACGCGCTCCTTCTCGAGATCGATCAGGCCCTCGAGGTACGCCGCGGCAGCGGCGAGGTGCCGGACGTCGGCGCGTTTATCGGACATGGGGCCGGGGGATTCCCAGAAACGACGAGGGCGACCGAAGCCGCCCCGTCTCGAAGATCAGCCGAGTGGCCCGCGCGAGGCCTTCACTGGACCATGTAGCGCTTCCACTGGCGGTACTCCTTGACCGCGTGGCTCGTGGAGACTGCCGCCGGGAAGAAGAACTTCACCGCGTGCCCACACTCGGCACAGATCTTGTAACAGAACTTGAAGCCGTCGATCTCGCGCGCCGAGCCGATCATCTCCCGATTCTCGTCGCGACAGCACGGAGAGGCGTTCGGCGGTGACACGATCCTCTTCGGATATTCGTTGAGCGGCTTCTCGTCGTCCGTGTACTTGATGATGTTCCGGACGATCCGATTCGCCTTCGCGTCGGTGTTCTGCTTGCGGATGTTGCTGCCTATTCGTCTCAACGCTTCTTCCTCATGCTTGTACCCCCTCCCGCGACGAGGCGAGCCCCAGGTCGTGGAGGAGCGGGGTCAGATCGCGATACGGAGCTTCGCAAGGCGGGCCATCCGCATAGCGGAGCATGGAATCTGTGCCGATCCGGAGCAGAGTCGAGCTGCGAGTGCCGTACGCGCCGGCGTGAACGCAGGTGGACTCGAAGGGCCCGCTGGCGACGTGGGTGCGGCAGACGTCGGCCAGCGCGCCGAGCGATCCACCCTCACTGGAAAGGAGGCGGGCCACCTCCGCTTGCAATCGCTCGAGCTTGGGCGACGGCTCATCAGGGTGGACGTTGCCGATCACGTGGGGCCCCGGGGCCAAGTCGATGCACTCCGGCCGGTCGGCGTAGGTGACGAGATGTGCGCTCTCGCCGTCGGCCATGAAGAGATTGAAGGGGTTGTAGGCGGCCTCGGGAAGCTCTCGGAAGCGCTCTGCGGCGCGCTCGGCGGTCGGCTCCGCCAGGGCTTCCATCACCAGCCAGCCCCGCGAGCGCCGGCCCGGATCGGGCGTCTCACAGCGGCGGTTCGTCACGGCCGCAAAGAGCCCCGACGCATTGATGCCGAGCCAGGCTCCGCCTGCGCGCAGATCTCGAGGGGCCACCACGCTGATCGACGCTTCGCGCAGTGCCGGACCCTCCGTCGGTCGCTCGTGAAACTCGTCCCGGTTCGCAGCCACCACCAGCGGAGCGTCCGCGAAGCATCGATGGAGGGCGATGAGGGTGCACATCCAACGATTGGGGACGACTGCCGGGGGAGGCTTCCAGGGGCCGCGGGACTGAGCGCCGGCCCGAGCGAGGGCGCGAAATTATCGGAATCGTGGAGTTTTCGCCAGCCTCATCACGCTGCGCGGAGGATCCAGCCCCTCAGGATCCAACCAGACGCAGGCCGACGGGCGGATCCTCGGGATCCTCGGCCTCCGCGACCGGCTCCTCCTCCACCTCCCAACCCTGAGCGACCCGGGCGCGAGCGGCCCGCCGGCGGGCGGCCTCGCGGTCGAGTGAGATGCCGTAGCGCGCAAAGACGCTCTCGAGCTGCTCGAAGTTCTGCTCGATCGTGCCGCGCACCGATTCGAAGCCCTGCTGGACCGCCCGGGAGCGCTTCCAGAACGCGATCGGGTTGGTGGAGAAATAGTCGGCGTCGTTCTCGCGCGGCTCGATCAGCACGATGTCGCCCTGGAAGCGGTCGTCGGCCAGATACCGCTGGATGCCGAGCTTGAGACGCGAGTGCAACAGCGTCCGGAAGACCTGGTTGAGGATCGCCTTGAGCCCGCGATCCGCGAGGTAGCGGCCGTCGGCGAAGTAGGAGGCGTCCGTGTCCTCGGCGTCGATCCGGTTGAGGAACGGCCGGAACGGGTTGTAACAGATGATCAGATCGGCGCCCTTCTCGATCGCGACGTCGATGTTGGCCGTGTGGCGGACGCCGCCATCCACGTAGTCGACGCCGTTCAAGCGGGCGGGCTTGTAGAAGATCGGCAGCGCGCTCGAGGCTTGCACCGCCTGGGAGATCGTGAGCTCGCAGTTCTCGTCCGCGCCGAAGATCACACGCTCGGCGGTGTCGAGATCGCAGGCCGTCACGTACAGGCGCCTGCCCGTCTTGCGCACGAATGCGCGGAAGTCGTTGGGCATCTTGATGCGCTCGAGGCTGCGGCGCAGCCAGCGCTCGAGACTGCGGTTGTCGAAGAACCCGCCCGGAATGTGATCCGTGAGCGACGGCACCTCGCGCTTGGGCGAGATGTGCTCGATCAGCCGCATCGCCAGCGCCTCGAAGCGCGTGTAGTCGGGTCG
>CAZPNB010000090.1:0-9272 GCA_964587305.1 uncultured Spirochaetales bacterium
CAGAGGATCAGCGCGTCGAGATCCCCGTCGAAACGGCCACCCTCTTCTTCACGGCACCGGCCGACGTGGCGCGCCTGTTCCAGGCGGCCCTGGCGACCGTGCAACGGCGGATCGAGAAGCGGAATGGTCGCGCGGCCAGCGAGAGCGAGGCGCTCGACGCGATGTTGGAGCACTGCTTCGCGACCTGGGCGTTGCCGAACGCGGAGGTCCGGCACGAGCACCGCGTGTTCGAGCGCGATGGCTGGCGCTGCACGGTGCCGGGCTGCTCGTCCTATCGGAACCTGCACAATCATCACATCCAGTTTCGCTCGCGCGGCCCGGACGACCTCTGGAATCGGACGGCGCTGTGCGCGGCGCATCATCAGCGCAGCGTGCACGAGGGGATCGCGCGCATTTGGATCCGGGGCCGTGCGCCCGACGGGCTTCGCTTCGAGCTTCCGCTCGGGTCCTACGGGCCGGGCGAGCGGATTCTCCTCTGAGCTCCGGCTGCGAGAGGTCAGTGATCGAGTCGGACCCTACGCGAGCAGCCCGTCGACCATCTTCTGGAAGTCGGCCTTCGGGCGGGCGCCCTGGATCTGCTGCACGACCTGGCCGTTCTTGAACGCGAGGATGGTCGGAATCGCGCGGATTCCGTACTGGCCGGGCGTGTTCGGGTTGTTGTCGATGTCCATCTTGACGATCTTCACGCGGTCGCCGTACTGGGCCGCGAGCTCGGAGATGATCGGCGCGATCTGACGGCACGGCCCGCACCACTCGGCCCAGAAATCGATGATGATCGGCTTGTCGGCCTTGAGCACCTCGGCCTCGAAGTTCTGGTCGGTGATCTCTTGTACCTGCGCCATGTTGCTGTCGCTCCTGGTGAGGCCACGGCGCTCGCGGCGCGCCGTTCGGTGGCGGATCGGATGCCGGGTTCCCGCCGAGGGTTACTCGCGCCCGACGCTAGCGCGATGCCCGCGCGTGTGGAACGGTTTCCGGGGCGGGGAGTAGACGACCCATGGGCGAGCGGGAAGAGCGGGATGAACGCCTCGCGCGGGTCCGCGCCGCGTTCGAGGACAGCATCGCGACCAAGCGCGCGACGCTCGAGGCCAGCGCCGGCGCGATCGTCTGGGCCGCGGATCGCATCATCGAGTGCTTCCGCGCCGACCGCAAGCTGCTCGCGTTCGGCAACGGCGGCTCGGCCTCGGACGCCCAGCACCTGTGCGCCGAGCTGGCGGGGCGCTACGTGCGCGAGCGGCCGGGCCTGCCGGCGATCGCGCTGACGGCGAACTCCTCGGACCTCACGGCGATCGGCAACGACTACGGCTTCGATCGCGTCTTCGCTCGCCTCGTCGAAGCGCACGGCCGCCCCGGAGACGTTGCCTTCGCGATCTCCACCTCCGGAAACTCGCCCAACGTGCTCGAAGCCGCCCGGGTCGCGCGCGAGCGCGGCCTCGCGACGATCGGCCTGATCGGGAAGGGAGGTGGCAAGCTGGCCGGTCGCGTGGACGTGCCGATCGTCGTCGCTTCGGACCGCACGCCGCGCATCCAGGAGACGCACATCGCGATCATCCACGTACTGTGTGAGCTGGTCGACGAGTCTCTGTTCCCGGACCCGGAGCCGAAGTGAGCGGGCGCGTGACGCTTCTGGAAGGGGACGTCACCGACCAGGCGGTGGATGCAATCGTCAACGCGGCCAACAGCGCGCTCCAGCTCGGAGCCGGGGTAGCTGGCGCGATCCGCGACCGGGGCGGACCCTCGATCCAGCAGGAGTGCGACGCGATCGGCGCGATCGAGGTGGGCGAAGCGGCGGTGACCGGCGCCGGCGATCTTCCGGCTCGCTTCGTGATCCACGCCGCGGGGATGCCGCCGCACGGCAGGGCCGATGAAGACTCGGTGCGCCGTGCCGCTCGGAGCAGCCTCGCGCTCGCGAACGAGCGCGGGTTCCGCACGATCGCGATTCCGGCGATCGGGGCCGGCATCGGCGGCTTCTCGCCGCAGCGCTGCGCGGAGGTGCTCCTCGAGGAGGCGCGCGCTCACCTGGCGAGCGAGACCAGCCTGGTGGAGATCCGCTTCGTGCTGCTGGGCGAACCGATGTATCGGGTCTTCGAGAGCGCCAACGACGCGATCGCCGTGCGCGAGCAGATCGCTCGCATGCGGCGCCGGTGAGCCGGGCGAAGTTCGGAAGGGCTACCCTGCCGATCGGCGCCAGCGCGCCTGAAGCCGGCGCGCTGTCTCTCCTGTTCGGCGGACTCGACCCATGGTCGAAGCACTCCAATATCTCACGGTCGGTCTGTATCTGCTCGCCAGCCTCACCGCGGGCGCCGCGTTCACGCTTGCGCGACCTGCGCTGGTGCGCGCCTCGGTGGGGGTGCTCGCCGCCGGAGCCGTGGCGCACGGGGCGAGCTTCTCGCTGCTTCATACGCTCACCCCGACGCCACCGCTGACGCATCTCCCGAGCGCGCTGTCGTTCATGGCCTGGGTGGGCACGGTCGGTTTTCTCGTCCTGGCCCGGCGCGCCCGGCTCACCGGGCTGGTGGCGCTGGTGGCGCCGATGTCGTGTCTCGGCGTCGTCGCGGCCGTGTTGGCGGGTCCGGCGGCGACCGGTGGTGTCTCTCCGGGCACCGGGTCGCTTCCGCACGCCCACGTGCTGCTCGCGAGCGCGGGTCTCGCGCTGCTCGGGCTGGCTGGCCTGGCGGGTCTCTTGTTCCTCGCGGAGCATCGCCGGCTCAAGCGCAAGCGCCCGCTGGTGAGTGGCTCCGCGTGGCCGTCCCTCGAAGCCCTGGATCGCGCCGGCGCGTTCGCCGTCGCGGCCGGGTTCCCGCTGCTGACCCTCGGGGTCCTGACCGGCGCGCTGTGGCAGCGCTCGGAAACCGGCGTCTTCTATTCGGGCAGTCCCCACGAGACGTTCTGCTTCCTCGCGTGGGCGATCTACGGTGTGCTGGCGTCGCTGCGTTTCGGCGCCCGGCAGCCGGCGACCCGCTGCGCGCTGTCGTCGATCGCCGGGTTCGCATTCCTCGGGATCGCGGTGATCGGCGTGGAACTGCTCGCGTGAAGGTGCTGACCATCGGCATGAACCACCGCACCGCTCCGCTCGAGCTGCGCGAGCGACTCGCCGTGGACGATCCGGGCCCCGTGCTGCGCAAGCTCGTCGCTTGTGACGAGATCGAAGAGGCGGTGCTGATCTCGACCTGCAACCGCGTCGAGCTGGTGGTGCTGACGCGCGATCTCGAGCCGGCGCGACTGCGCCTGCGATCGCTGTTCCGGCGCGAGCTCTGTCCCGACGGCGCGGGGGTCGGCGAGCAGGACCTCGATGCGTGCCTCTACGAGTACCACGACGGCGAAGCGATGCGGCATGTGTTCCGCGTGGCCTCTTCCCTCGATTCGATGGTGGTCGGCGAGCCGCAGATCCTGGGCCAGACCAAGGACGCCTACCGCGCGGCGGTGGAATGTGGCGCCGCGGGCCCGATCCTCGGCCGGCTCTTCCAGCACGCCTTCGCCACCGCGAAGCGGGTGCGCAGCGAGACGCGCATCGCCGAGCGGCCCGTGTCCGTCGCCCGCGTCGCTGTGGACCTCGCCGGTCAGATCTTCGAGGCTTTCTCCGAGAAGCGGGCGCTGCTCGTGGGTGCGGGCGAGATGATCGAGCTCGCGCTGCGCGCGCTGCGCGACGCGGGGCTCGAGACGATCGCCGTGGCGAATCGCACCGCCGAGCGCGCCTCGCGTCTGGCCGCACAGTTCGGGGCGACCGCCCATGGACTCGAAGAGCTGCCGCTCTTGCTCGCCGATGCGGACGTGGTGCTTACCTCGATCGGCGGCGGCGAGCCGTGGCTCACGCGTCCGGTCGCGGAGCGGGCGCTGCGCGCCCGGCGCGGACGCCCGATGTTCGTGATCGACATCGGCGTGCCGCGCAACGCAGACCCGGCGATCGACGCGCTCGACGACGTCTACCGCTACGACCTCGACGACCTCGCATCGGCCGCCAGCGAGAACACGCAGGAGCGTCGCCGCGAACAGGCGCGCGCCGAGGTGATCGTGGAGGCGGAGCAGCAGCGCTTCGACGGTTGGTTCCTCGCGCTGCGAGCCGTTCCGACGATCCGGCACCTGCGCGCGCGGGTGGAAGCGATCCGAGCGGGAGAAGTCGAAAAGACGCTCTCCCGCCTCGCGCTCGACGATGCCACCCGTGAAGCGGTGGAGACGCTCACGCGCGGCATCGTGAACAAGATCCTCCACGCGCCGCTGGCTCGTCTGCGCGAGGAGGCCGAGCGGGAAGAGGGGATGGCGTACCTCGAGACGGCGCGCCTGCTGTTCGCCCTCGACGACGCGGACGCGAGCTCCGACCGCGCGGACGCCGGCGGCGAAGAGCCGGAGCGACAGTGACCGCCGTGCGGATCGCCACGCGCGCGAGCGAGCTCGCGCTGTGGCAGGCGCGCTACGTCGCGCGGCGCATCGAGAAGGAGCTCGGTCGCGCGACGGAGATCGTCGCGCTCACCACCTCCGGAGACGAGCTGCGCGGCGTTTCGCTGGCCAAGATCGGTGGCAAGGGCCTGTTCGTGAAGGAGATCGAGGAGGCGCTGCTCAGCGATCGCGCCGACGTCGCCGTGCACAGCGCCAAGGACCTGCCGGGTGGGCCACCGACTCCCGGCCTCTCGTTCGCGGCGTTCCCGGAGCGCGCGGACGCCCGCGATGCGCTGGTCGCGAAGGGCGTTACCCGGCTGAACGATCTGCCGCGCGGCGCGCGCGTCGGCACGGGCAGCGTGCGGCGCAGTGCGCAGCTATTGCGCCTGCGACCCGACCTGCGCATCGTCCCGCTGCGCGGGAATGTGCCGACGCGTCTGGCGAAGCTCGAACGCGATGCCCTCGACGCCGTCGTGCTGGCCTGCGCGGGCCTCGACCGCCTCGGGCTCAGTGATCGCATCGCCGAGCGCATCGACCCGACGCGGCTCGTGCCCGCGGTGGCGCAGGGTGCTCTCGCGATCCAGGTTCGCTGCGGAGATCCGCTCGCGGAGACGCTCGCCGCGCTGGACGATCTCGATACGGCCGTGCGTGTCGTCGCGGAGCGCGCGTGCCAGGCGCGGCTCGGCGCAAACTGCAACGTGCCGCTCGGCGCCCATGCGGTTCTCGGTGCCGGCGGTCGGATCGCGCTGCGCGTGCGTCTGCTCGATCCCGACGGTGGCGCGGTGATCGAGCGCGCAGTGGAGGGCGATGCCAGCGATGCCGAGGCGCTCGGTCGGCAGGCGGCGGAGCAGGTGCTGGCTTCGGGGGGGGCGGCGATGCTCGCGAGGCTGGTCGCGCAGGGTGCCGTGTGAGCGTCGGCAAGGTGATCCTCGTCGGCGCGGGGCCCGGCGCACCGGATCTGATCACCGTGCGCGGGGCCGAGGCGCTGCGCCGGGCGGACGCCGTGGTCTACGACGCGCTCGCGTCGAAGGCGCTGCTCGATCTCGCGCCCCCCGACGCGCTGCGCATCGACGTCGGCAAGCGCGGTCACGATGCGCCGACGCGTACGCAGCAGGAGACGACCGCGCTGCTGCTGCGGCTCGCCGCGCAGGGGCGCACCGTCGTGCGCCTGAAGGGCGGTGATCCGTACGTATTCGGACGCGGAGGCGAGGAGGCGAGCGCGTGCGCCGAGGCTGGGATCCCGTTCGAGGTGGTGCCGGGTGTCTCAGCGATCTTCGGCGCGCTGGCCTACGCCGGCATCCCGATCACGGACCGCCGTCACAGCGCGTCCTTCGCGGTGGTGACCGGCCACAAGGACCCGACGAAGGTCACCCGCGAGACCCGCTGGGATCTCCTCGCCCGCTCCGCGGACACCCTGATCGTGCTGATGGGTATGCGAAACCTCGGCGAGATCGTGCCGCGGCTGCTCGAGGCGGGTCGCAGCCCGGCGACGCCGTCGGCGGTGGTCATGTCGGGCACGCTGCCCTCGCAGCGCGTGGTGACGGCGCCGCTCGGAGAGCTGGTGGCAGCGGTGGCGCGAGCGGGGATCGGAGCACCCGCCGTGGTGGTGGTAGGCGACGTCGTGTCGCTGCGCGATGCGCTGGCCTGGTACGAGCACCAGCCGTTGTTCGGTCGCCGGGTGCTCGTGACGCGCGCCCCGGAGCAGGCGGGCGAGCGCGTCAGCGCGCTGGGCCAGGCGGGCGCCGAAGCCGTGCTCGCTCCGCTGGTCCGCCTGGCAGCGCCAGACGATCCAACGCGGCTCGACGCCGCCCTCGATCGGCTCGGCGACTACGACACGATCGTCTTCACGAGCGCCAATGCGGTCCGGTTCACGTCGATGCGCGCTGTGCAGCGCGGCACAGCGCTCGCAACCGGCGCGGCCCGCGTCGTGTGCGTGGGACCCGCGACCGCCCAGGCCGCGCTCGACGCGGGCCTACCCGTGCACAGCACTCCGCCGGCGCGCTTCGACGCCGAAGCGGTGCTCGCACAGCTCCAGCGCGAGGGACGCGTGCGCGGGCGGCGTTTCCTGATCCCCCGCTCCGACCTCGCGCGCGACGTCTTGCCCGATGGCCTGCGCGCTGCCGGCGCGGACGTCGACGCGGTGGTCGCGTATCGAAACCTCCCGGCCGAGGTCGACATCGCCTGGCTGCGCGACGAGCTCGGACAGGGACGACTCGACGCGCTCACCTTTGCGAGCCCTTCGGCCGCGCGGCGCTTCTGCGCACTGCTCGATGCGCGCGCCCGCGAGGCGGCCGCCCGCTGTACCGTGGCCGCGATCGGACCCGTGACCGCGCGCGCCCTCGCCGCCGCCGGGCTGCCGGCGCAGGTGGTCGCGCACTCCGCCACCGCAGCGGGCCTGGTCGAGGAGCTCGCGCTCGCGATCGCCGCACGCGGCGATCGCGAATAGCATTGGTTCGTGAGGGAGGGCGATGCCGACGCGCTACAAGGTGGTCGAGACGAGCTCGGTGACGGACGAAGAGCTCGAGCGCATCTTCAACGAGTGGACCGAGCAGGGCTGGCAGCTCGACGGCGTCCGCTTCGCGATGAGCGACTCGTCGCGTCGCCCGGCGATGGCGTTCGTCACCTTCACGCGCGAGGAGACGGCGGAGTAGCGCCGGCGCGCCGCCTACTCGCTGTCGAGCTTCACGCGGAAGCCGGGGCGACCTCCGGGTTCCTTCGCTCCGAGTCGGATCTGCGCCGACACTTCGAGCGTGCGCCCCTCGAGCAATGCCGCCAGGACCGCTGCCCAGTCGATGCCCTCGACGGCGCGCCCCATCTCGAAGCTGAGCCGTTCGATGAACTCGCTGCGGGCGCGCGCGCTCTGCTCGGAGGCGAAATCCGCCCATTCGCGCGGGAGCGAATCCCCGAGCGCCTCGCGCAGCGCCTCGCCGGTCAGGAAGAAGCCGGAGAAGCCGGCCGTCAGTGCGCGCCGGACGAAATCGGGGATCCCGCCCGGCGGCGCGTCGCCCTCGCGCGAGGCACGCGTTTTGGACCGATCCTCGTTTTCTTTCCATCGGTCCGAAGCCATGGAGTAGAATCCGCCAAGAGCCATGGGCGCCACGCGCGTTCGCGACATCATGTCCGAGCAGATCGTGACGATCAGCAGCGACGATTCGCTCTCGACCGTCGAGGATATCATGACGCTCGGACGGGTACGGCACATGCCCGTCGTGCGCGGCGGTCAGCTGGTCGGTGTCGTGTCCGAGCGCGATCTGCTGCGCGCCTCGCTCTCGAACCTCAGCAGGCTCGGCAGCGAGCAGCGCCGCGCGTTCCTGCAGGTCGTCGAGATCAAACGCGTGATGTCGGCGCCGCCCGTGGTGATCGATCCGGACGCCTCGGTGGAGGAGGCCGCGCTCGTGATGGCGGAGCGCAAGATCGGCTGCCTCCCGGTCCTTTCGGGTGGACGTCTGGTCGGGATGCTGACCGAGACCGACGTGCTGCGGTATTTCGCCGGGGTGATCCCGTAGCTCTCGCGGTGATTGGTTTCTGGGGTGCACCCGCTCGTCCCGATTGACATATCCCGCGGGGATCCCGTACTCTCAGCCCGGCCACCTGAGGGGACGAGGTGGAGAGCGGGGGAGATGGCCATGGCAGTGGTCGAGCGAGTGGAGGCCGTGCCCGGGGAGCGACGGCGTCTTCGACTCTCCAACCCCGCCACACTGGAGCCGTTGGGCGAGCTGGAGATCGATGGTGTCGAGCAGGTGCGTGCGGCGGTCGACCGCGCGCGCAAGGCGCAGGTCGAGTGGTCCGCGGCCGGCTTCGCCGAGCGCGCGCACTACCTCGAACGCGCGGCGCGTCTGCTCGTCGCGCGCGCCGACGAGTTTGTTGCGCGGATCGCGGCCGAGACTGGCAAGCCGCGCTCCGAGGCGCTGGCGACCGAGATCCTGACCGGCTGCGACAGTCTCCAGTTCTATGCCAAGCGCGCGCGCCATATCCTGGCCGACCGCACGATCCCGCTGCATCTGCTCAAGACCAAGAAGCTGCGCATCTCTCACCAGCCGCTCGGCGTGGTCGGGATCATCACGCCGTGGAACTTCCCGTTCATCCTGGCGCTCAACCCGACCGTGCAGGCGTTGATCGCGGGGAACGCGGTCGTGCTGAAGCCCTCCGAGGTGACGCCGGGATCGGGGCAGCTGGTGGGGGACCTGTGGGCCGCGGCCGGCCTGCCTGCCGGCGTGTTCAACCTCGTCCAGGGCGATGGCGAGACCGGAGCCGCCCTGCTCGAGGCCGGTACCGACAAGATCTCGTTCACCGGCAGCGTCGCCACCGGGCGCCGCGTCGCGGAGATCTGTGGTCGCCAGCTCGTGCCCTGCACGCTCGAGCTCGGCGGCAAGGACCCGATGATCGTCTGCGAAGACGCCGACCTCGAGCGCGCTGCGCGCGGCGCCGTCTACGGCGCGTTCAGCAATGCCGGTCAGGTGTGCACGTCGACGGAGCGGGTCTACGTCGTGGATGCAGTCGCCGACGAGTTCACGCGCAGGGTAGTCGAGCACACCGGCGAGCTGCGCCAGGGGGCCGAGGGTGAATTCGACGTGGGCCCGATGATCCGCACCGAACAGCTCGCGATCGTCGAGGAGCACGTCCGCGACGCGGTCGCGAAGGGCGCACGTGTGCTGGCGGGTGGGCGGCGTAATCCGGCCCACAAGGGCCTGTTCTACGAGCCCACCGTGCTCGACGACGTCACCCACGATATGAAGATCATGCGCGAGGAGACGTTCGGCCCGGTGCTGCCGATCATGCGCGTCCGCGACGAGGATGAGGCGATTGCCTACGCGAATGATTCCCCGTACGGGTTGAACGCAAACGTCTGGACCCGAGACCGGCGCCGCGGCACGCAGCTGGCGAAGGCGATCGAGTCGGGC
>CAZPNB010000091.1:0-3301 GCA_964587305.1 uncultured Spirochaetales bacterium
TACCGACATCGCGCGCGACGGCATGCTCGCGGGCCCCAACCTCGAGGCCAGTGCCGAGCTCGCGGATGCGGTCGACATCCCGGTGATCGTGTCCGGCGGCGTCCGCGGCGAGGACGATCTCGTCGCCGCCGCGCGCCACGCCGCGCGCGGCATCGCCGGGGCGATCGTCGGGCGGGCGCTCTACACCGGCGCGATCGACCTCGCATCCGCGCTGCGGCGACTCGGGAGCCTGTGAATGCTGTGCAAGCGGATCATCCCGTGCCTCGACGTCGACCGCGGCCGCGTGGTGAAGGGCGTCCGGTACGTCGACCACGTCGATGCCGGCGATCCGGTCGAGGTGGCGCGCCGCTACGACGCGCAGGAAGCGGACGAGATCACCTTCCTCGACATCACCGCGAGCCACGAGGAGCGGCGGATCCTGCTCGATGTGGTGGCGCGCACCGCGGAGAGCGTGTTCATGCCGCTGACCGTGGGCGGCGGCGTGCGCTCGCTCCAGGACGTGCGCGACCTGCTGAACGCCGGTGCCGACAAGGTCTCGATCATGACGGCCGCCGTGCAGAACCCCGAGCTGGTCGGCGAAGCGGCGGTGCGGATCGGCAGCGCGAATCTGGTGATCGCGATTGACGCGCGGCGGTGCGTGCGTCAATCCGGCGGCGATGACGACGCTCCTTCGTGGGAAGTGTGTACGCACGGCGGCCGGCGACCCACCGGTCTGGACGCCGTGGAATGGGCCGTGCGGATGGCCGACGCGGGTGCTGGCGAGATCCTGCTCACCAGCATGGACAAGGACGGCACGCGCAGCGGCTACGACCTCGCGCTGTTGCGAGCCGTGGCCGATCGCGTCGCGATTCCAGTGATCGCCTCGGGTGGCGGCGGGAGCGCAGAGGACCTCGCGCGCGCGCTCGACGATGGTCCCTCTGGGGGTCACTGTCAGGCCGCGCTCGCGGCGTCGATCTTTCACTTCGGAGATCTCACGGTTCCCGAAGTGAAACGGAGGTTGATCGCGCTGGGAGTATCGGTCCGCCCGCCCTCCGATGCGGCCGTCGGTTGATGCTCATGAAGCCCTGCGCTAGCCTGCAACGCCGCGTTGAACCACATGGAAGTGCTCGACTTTCCAATGCTTTTTGCCGTCTCCCGAACGAAGCTCTCCGGTCGTGCACGGCGAGGCGGATTCGACACAACCGCTATCCAGGCCACCACAATGTTTCGAGCGAAGCACGCCTCGACGACGAGCCGCGAGTAGGCCGTCGCGCAGACGTGTAGGGGGAAGCTCCGTATATGCCCGTGATCAAGGTTCGAGACAACGAGCCGTTCGAAGTCGCGATGAAGCGCTTCAAGAAGCAGTGCGAGAAGGCCGGCATTCTCAGCGAGCTGAAGCGCCGCGAGTACTACGACAAGCCCAGCATTCGCAAGAAGAAGAAGGCGGCGGCGGCGCGCAAGCGGGCCCTCAAGAAGATGCGCCGGATGGCGCGGTGAGCGGGAGGTAGTCGGCTTGGGTCGCATCCCCGACGAGATCATCCAGCAGGTCCGCGATCGCGTGGACCTGGTCGAGCTCGTCGGGCGGTCGGTTTCGCTCAAGCGCGTTGGTCGCAGCTACAAAGGTTTGTGTCCCTTCCACGGCGAGAAGACCCCTTCCTTCCACGTGAACCCCGACCGTGGCAGCTACTACTGTTTTGGCTGTCAGGAAGGGGGCGACGTCTTCGCGTTCCTGATGAAGGTCGAGAATCTGACCTTCGCCGAGGCCGCGCGCAGTCTGGCGCGAGACTGCGGAATCGAGATCCCGGAGACGGGTGGTGGCGCCGGCGGCGTCTCAGAAGGAGCCTTCGCCGCCAACGAGATCGCGCAGGCGGCCTACCGCGCGGCAATCGCCCTGCCGGGAAATCCGGCGGCCGCCTACCTGGCGACGCGCGGTCTCGGCGCCGAAGAGGCCGAGCGCTTCGAGATCGGCTTTGCACCCGACCGCTGGGACACCGTCGCGCGGGTGCTCGCGGAGCGCGGCGTTCAGGCCCAGACCGGCGAAAAGGCCGGCTTGTTAGCCCCGCGCCAGAGCGGCAACGGCTTCTACGACCGCCTGCGCGGTCGGCTCACGTTTCCGATCCGCGACGCTCGCGGCCGGGTGATCGGATTCGGCGGCCGCGCGCTGAGTGCCGGCCAGGAGCCGAAGTACCTCAACACGCCCGAGAGCCCGGTGTTCCACAAGCGCGAGGCGTTCTACGGCCTGTCCGCGGCGCTCGCCGCGATCCGCCGCGCCGACCGTGCGGTGGTGGTCGAGGGCTACTTCGACCGGATCGCGGTCGCCCGCGCCGGGCTGGACGAGGTGGTCGCCACCTGCGGCACGTCGCTTACCGAGGACCACGCGCGCAACCTGTCTCGCCGCACGCGCAACGTCGTGCTGCTCTTCGACGGTGATGAGGCGGGCCAGCGCGCGATGGAGCGCTCGCTCGAGGTGCTGCTGCCGGCGGGCTTGCGGGTGCGCGCCGCACTGCTGCCGCCCGGCGCCGACCCGGACGATCTGCTCCGGCGCGAGGGTGAGGCCGCGCTGCGCGCCGTGGTCGATCGCGCCCCTACGGCGCTCGACTTCGTGATCGACCGCGCGGTGGCGCGAGGCTGCGCCTCGCCGGCTGAACAGGCCGACGCGGTGGCGGCGGTGGCGCCGCTGCTGGCCAGGATTCCATCAGGCGTCGAGCGCTCCGGCTTCGCCCAGCGGCTGGCGCTGTCTGTGGGCACCGAGCTGCGCCACGTCGAGGCGGCGATCCGCGCGGCGATTCGCGGCGAGGACGCCCGCGACGCGGTTCCGATCCCCCCGCGCCAGAGCGGCCCGGAAGAGCGCAAGATCCGCCAGCTGGCCCGCAGTCTCGTTGACCACCCGGACCTCGCCGGGCGCGTGCCGCGCGACGAAGTGCACGAGCTGGTACCGGCGGGGCCGCTGCGCGAGCTGATCGGTGCACTGCTCGAGGCGGCCGCCGAGAGCCGCTCCGTGCCGCTGGAGGAGCTCGCCGGTCGGCTCGAGGACGACGAGGCGCGCCTGCTGCGTCAGCTCTCCGTCGCCGACGACGTGATCGATGCGACCGCCGCGGCGCGCACGATCGACGACACGATTCGCTGGCTGCGCAATGAACGCCTTCGCGAACGCCTGCGGGCGCTCACCCGACGCCTTCGCGATCCGGACGCGGACGTGCAGGCCATTCTCGAGGAGAAAGAACGTCTCACGAAACAACGGCTCGCGGCCACTCACCCCCACTGACCCCGATCAGGCCGCTTGCCCGACATCGGTCCCACCCGCCGATCCCGAGGAGCTCAC
>CAZPNB010000092.1:0-4366 GCA_964587305.1 uncultured Spirochaetales bacterium
GCGTGAGCCCGGCCCCGGTCGCCACCGGCGATCGCAGCGCCGAACGGGTCTGGACGGTCCACGACCTGCTGCGCTGGACGACGGACCACTTCCGCGAGCGCGGCATCGAGCACCCCCGGCTCGATGCCGAATGCCTGCTCGCCCACGCGCTCGGTGTCGACCGGCTGCGCCTGTACCTCGACTTCGAGAAGCCGGTGACGCAGCGCGAACGGGCGGAGTTCCGCGGGCTGGTGCTGCACCGCGCGCGCGAGCGGGTGCCGGTGGCCCTGCTCACCGGCCGCCGCGAGTTCTGGTTGCTGCCGCTACGCGTGAGCCCGCACGTGCTGATCCCGCGCCCCGACACCGAGACGCTGGTCGCGGCCGCGCTCGATCTGCTGCCGGATGTCAGCGCCCCCGCCCGGATCCTGGATCTCGGCACCGGCAGCGGCGCCGTTGCGCTGGCGCTGGCCCGCGAGCGGCCGCGCGCGGTGGTCCTGGCCACCGACATCATGCGAGAAGCGCTCAAAATCGCGCAACAGAATGCCGAAGCACTTGGAATGGAAGCGCGAATCCATTTCCTGCGGGGAGACTGGACGGCTCCGCTGTCCGGCAGCTTCGATTGCGTGGTGGCAAACCCGCCCTATCTCGCGGATTCCGAGCAGTCCGATCTGGCCCCGGAGCTGGCGTACGAGCCGGCGCGAGCGCTGTTTGCGGGTCCGACCGGCCTGGAAGACCTCGAGCGGCTGTGCCGACAGGTGCCACCGCTGCTGGCCGACGGGGGGGGCTTGGCCCTCGAGCTCGCATCCGGCCAGGCGCCGCGGGTGCAGGCGTGGCTCGAGGACTTGGGCCTCGAGACCGCGGTGCGCCGCGATCTCGCGGGCCTCGCGCGGGTGGTGACGGGTCGCGCCGGGGGCGGGCCGGGGGCAGCGGGACGGCGGTACCTTCCGGCAGGGGGTAGGTGATGGATCGGATCGTGGTGCGCGGCCGCGGGCAGCTGCGCGGCGAGGTCGCGGCGTCGGGGTCGAAGAACTCGACGCTCGCGTTGATGGCGGGCGCGCTGCTGGCGCGCGGCGAGACCCGTCTCGAGAACGTGCCGCGGCTGCGCGACGTCTCGGCGATGCTCGAAATCCTGCGCGCGCTGGGGGCACGCGCCCAGTGGGATCCCGAAGACGACCACGCCGTGTTGATCGACGCCAGCACGATCCGCAGCCCTGAGGCTCCCTACGATCTCGTGCGCAAGATGCGCGCCTCGTTCCTGGTGCTGGGGCCGCTCTTGGCGCGCTTCGGCAGCGCGCGCGTGTCGGAGCCCGGCGGCTGCGCGATCGGCGTGCGTCCGATCGACCAGCACCTCAAGGGCCTGCGCGCGCTCGGCGGCAAGCTCACACTCGACCACGGCTACGTCGAGGCGACCGCCGCGCGCCTCGTCGGCGGGCGCGTCACCTTCGACCTCACGACAGTGAACGGCACCCAGAACGTGATGATGGCCGCCTGTCTCGCCGAGGGCGAGACGGTGATCGAGAACGCGGCGCGCGAGCCCGAGGTGGTGGAGCTGGCGCACGTACTGCTCAAGATGGGCGCCGAGATCCGCGGCGCGGGCAGCGATCGGATCGTGATCCACGGTGTCGACGGCCTGCGCGGCGTCCGCCACCGCGTGGCCGGCGATCGCATCGAGGCGGGAACGCTCTTGGCCGCAGCCGTCACCACGGGCGGCGACGTGCGCGTCACCGGTGTCGATCCGGCCAACCTCGAGGCGACGCTCGACAAGCTGCGCGAGTGCGGTGCCGAGATCGAAACGGACCCGACCAGCGTGCGCGTGCGCGCCACGCGTCGGCCGCAGGCGCTCTCCGTCACCACGGCGCCGTTCCCGGGCTTCCCGACCGACATGCAGGCACAGCTCTTGGCGACCCTGTGTGTCGCGGAGGGTGCTAGCGTGGTGACCGAACGAGTGTTCGAGAATCGCTTCATGCACGTTCCCGAGCTCCAGCGCATGGGCGCGGACATCACGCTCGCGGGACGCTCCGCGCACGTTCGCGGCGTAGCGCGGCTGTCGGGGGCGCAGGTCATGGCCACCGATCTGCGCGCCTCGGCCGGCCTGGTCGTGGCGGCGCTGGCGGCGGAAGGCGAAACTATCATCAACCGCGTCTACCACATCGATCGCGGCTACGAGCGCATCGAGGAGAAGCTCCGCCGCCTCGGCGCGGAGATCCGGCGGGAGGGGTGACCGATGGCGGCCCGTGAATCAGCGAGAGCGATCCTCCCGGTCCTCAAGACGAGCGACTCCGGCTTCGGTCGGGCGTTCGCCAAGCTCGTCCAGCGCCGCGAGGAGGGTCAGGACGACGTCGTGAAGACCGTCCGCCGCATCATCGACCGCGTGCGGGAGATCGGCGACGACGAGCTGCGCGCGCTGACCCGGAAGTTCGATGGCGCGAGCCTCGGCGCGCTCGAAGTCGGGCGCGCCGAGTTCGAGGAGGCCGGCGAGACGATCGACCCCGCCGACCGCGCGGTGCTCGGCAAGGCGGCGATGCGCGTGCGCGACTTCCACCGCAAGCGGATCCCGTCGAGCTGGGAGGTGCGCGAGGAAGGCGGTGGCGTGTTCGGCACGCGCGTGCGCGCGCTGCAGCGGGTGGGGATCTACGTACCCGGTGGCAAGGCCGTCTATCCCTCGACCGTCATCATGAACGCGATCCCGGCCTCGGTGGTCGAGGTGCCCGAGATCGTGATGGTGTCGCCGCCCGGGCCCGATGGGAAGCTGCGCCCCGAGGTGCTGATGGCGGCGAAGGTCGCCGGCGTGCACCGCGTGTTCAAGATCGGCGGAGCGCAGGCGGTGGCGGCGCTGGCGTACGGCACCGAGAGCGTGCCGCGCGTCGACAAGATCGTCGGCCCCGGGAACGTCTACGTCACTGCCGCCAAGAAGATGGTGTTCGGCGACGTCGACATCGACAGCGAGGCCGGCCCCACCGAGGTGCTGGTGATCGCCGACCGCACCGCCACGCCGGCGTGGATCGCGGCCGACCTGATTTCCCAGGCCGAGCACGACGAGCTGGCCCAGGCGATCCTGATCACACCGCTGAAATCGCTGGTGGCGCGCGTGCAGGACCAGATCGCCAAGCAGCTGAAGACGCTCGATCGCGCGAAGATCGCGCGCAAGTCGCTCTCGACGCGCGGCGCGATCATCGTCGCGAAGGACATCGCGGAGTGCATAGCACTCGCGAATCAGTACGCACCCGAGCACCTGCTGATCGCCAGCGACGACGCCGACCGGATCGCGAAGGACATCCACAACGCGGGTGCGATCTTCCTCGGGCACTACACCCCGGTGGCGGTCGGCGACTATCTGGCCGGCCCCAATCACGTGCTGCCCACCGGCGGCTCGGCGCGCTTCTTCTCACCGCTCGGCGTGGACGATTTCCTCAAGCGCACGAGCATCGTGCGCTTCGAGCCGCCGAAGCTGCGCGAGCTCGGGCTCGACGTGATGCGACTGGCCGAGATCGAGGGCCTCACCGGCCACGGCCGGTCGGTGGACCTGCGCCTGCAGAAGATCCGGCGCGCACGCCGCGAGCGCGAGGCAGCGCGCGAGGCGGAGCTCGAGCTGTGAGCGATCGGCGCCGCGCCAGCGTGCATCGCAAGACGAAGGAGACGGAGATCCGCGTCGCACTCGACCTCGACGGCAGCGGAAGCTACCAGGTCGATACCGGGATCCCATTCTTCGATCACATGCTCGAATCGTTCGCGAAGCACGGCGTATTCGACCTCGAGCTCGCCGCCACTGGAGACCTCGCGGTCGACCTGCACCACACGGTCGAGGATGTCGGCATCACGCTGGGCCAGGCCCTGCGCGAGGCGCTCGGCGACGCGAGCGGCATCCGCCGCTACGGAACGCAGCTTCTGCCGATGGCCGAGGCGAAGGTCGAGGTCGCGGTAGACGTCTCGAACCGCCCCTACCTCGTGTACCGGGTGCCGCTCGACCACACGATGATCGGGACTTTCGACGGGCGTCTCGCCGAAGACTTCCTGTACGCGTTCGCGCACAACGCCGGCCTCGATCTGCACGTCGAGCTCCGCTACGGCAAGAGCCCGCACCATGTCGTCGAGGCGATCTTCAAGGGCGTCGCGCGCGCGCTGCGGATCGCGCTCGAGCGCGATCCGCGCGGTGTCGGGCTGCCGACCGTGAAGGGTGCGCTGTAGCGGTTCGACCGACGGACTCGGGCGCCTCGTGAGCTAGCGCTCCTCCCGCAGACGGGGTTCAATCCCCGTTCCTCCTGATCGCGCCGCCTGCAAGCGCGCACCGGTTCCGCTCGTGAGCACTCCCCCCCGCTCCTCCGCCCCGCGCGTTGCCGTGGTCGACTTCGGCTCCGGCAACCTGCGCAGCGTGGCGCGCGCGCTCGCG
>CAZPNB010000093.1:0-2718 GCA_964587305.1 uncultured Spirochaetales bacterium
CCGTCGGCATCCAGATGCACATCGGCCGCCGTCCGATCGCCGCTTTCGGAAACTCCGATGGCGACCTCCAGATGCTGCAGTGGACCACCGCGGGCGATGGCGCTCGCTTCGCGCTGATCGTCCACCACACCGACGCCGAGCGCGAATGGGCCTACGACCGCGCGTCCAGTATCGGCCATCTCGACGAGGCGCTCGACGAGGCGAAGGCGAAAGGCTGGACGGTGGTCGACATGAAACGGGACTGGAACGTCGTCTTCTCCCGCTGAGTCGAGATGAGAACGCGCCGGTCAGTCAAATGGATCGCGGTCGGCGCAGTCGCCGCGTTCGGAGTCGCGGGCTTCTGGCTCTATTTCTCCGCCGGGCGCACGCCTCCTTCAGAAACGGAGGCGCCGGCACGTGCCGCGCAGCACGTCGGCAGCGAAGTCTGCGCCGGCTGCCACGGTGCGGAGCACACAGCGTGGCGCGGGTCGCATCACGACCTCGCGATGCAGCCGGCGAACGCCCAGACGGTGCTCGGCGACTTCGGCGACGCAAAGTTCACCGACGGCGGCGTCACGTCCACGTTCTTCACGCGCGATGCAAAATTCCTCGTCCACACCGAGGGGCCCGATGGCCGGCTCGGCGATTTCGAGCTCCGGTACACGTTCGGTGTGACTCCGCTCCAGCAGTACCTGATCGAGCTGCCCGGCGGGCGGCTACAGGCGCTCGGCATCGCGTGGGACGCCCGTCCGAAACAGCACGGCGGACAGCGCTGGTTCCACCTCTATGCCGGCCAGAAACTCGCGGCGGGGGATCCGCTGCACTGGACCGGCATCGAGCAGAACTGGAACTACCAGTGCGCCGACTGCCACTCCACGAACCTTGAGAAGAACTACGACGCGGCGACGCGCACCTACCACACGACGTGGTCCGAGCTCGACGTCGCGTGCGAGGCCTGCCACGGGCCCGGCTCGGAGCACGTCCGCTGTGCGCAGCAGCCGGAATCGGCGCGGCGGAGTGGCACGAGCAACGGGCTCTCCGTGCCGCTCGATGAGCGCCGCGGCGTCACGTGGACGATGGATCCGGCCCGCGGCATCGCGAAGCGCTCGATCGAGCTGGCGTCGCATCGCGAGATCGAGACCTGTGCGCGCTGTCATTCGCGTCGCGGACAGTTCGCGCCGGCCGCCGGACGGCGCTTCCTCGACGCGTACCGGCCGGCGCTGCTCGAGAGCGGCCTGTATCACGTGGACGGGCAGATGCGCGGCGAGGTCTACAACTACGGCTCCTTCCTGCAGAGCCGGATGTACGCGCGCGGTGTGACCTGCTCGGACTGCCACGAGCCGCACAGCGGCGAGCTGCGCGCGGCGGGCAATGCGCTGTGCGCCCAGTGCCACGCGCCGGCGACGTTCGACACCCCGGCTCACCATCGCCATGCGCAAGATTCGGCAGGCGCGCGCTGCGCGGCGTGTCACATGCCGACCGCGACCTACATGGAGATCGACGCCCGGCACGACCACAGCTTCCGCATCCCGCGGCCCGATCTCGCCGCGGAGCTCGGCACGCCCGATGCGTGCGCTGCCTGTCACGCCGACCGGCCCGCGGGTTGGACCGCCCGGGAGTTCCTGCGCTGGGTTCCGCAGCCGGAGGGCGGCGGCGGCGCCTTCGCGCCGGCGTTCCACAAGGCCGAGACCGGGGCGCCCGGTGTGCAGGCCGGGCTGCTGACCGTGCTCGGAGACGAGACGCTACCGGCGATCGTGCGCGCCAGCGCCGCGCGCCGGATGGAGCCCTATCTCGGCGCCGCGATGCTGCCCGCGCTGGGCCAAGCGCTTCGCGACCGCGATCCGCTCGTCCGCGCGGCGGCCGTGTCGTCGCTTTCCGGTCTCGATCCGGCCGGCCGCGCCCGCGCGCTGGCGCCGCGACTCACCGACCCGGATCGCAACGTGCGGATGGAGGCCGCGCGCGCGCTGGCGGGTGAACCCGAACGGCAGATCGACGGCAGGTACGCCCCCGCGCTCGTGCGCGCGATCGGTGAACACCTGGCGGCGGAGCGCTTCAATGCCGACCGCCCCGAGGCGCAGCTCAACATCGGCAACCTGCTCGGCGCGCGCGGAGACTTCGCCGACGCGCTGGCCGCCTATCGCGAGGCGCTCGCGCTCGAGCCCGGGTTCGCACCGGCCGCCGCCAACCTCGCCGACCTTCATCGCGCGCAGGGTGACGACGTTCGCGCCGAGCAGGTCCTGCGCGATGCGCTCGCTCGCAACGCTGCGGACGCGAGCCTGCACCACGCGCTCGGATTGACGCTCGTGCGCCGGAAGCAGAGTGCGGAGGCGCAGTCGGAGCTGGCGCAGGCTGCGCGCCTCGATCCGGGCAATCCACACCACGCCTACGTCTACGCCGTCGCGCTGCACGACGGCGACGAGCCAGAGCAGGCGCTGCGCGTGCTGGAAGGCGCGCTGCGACAGCACCCCTACGACCGCGCGATCCTGTCCGCGCTGATCACCTACCAGCGCGAAGCGGGACAAGGCGACGAGGCGGAGGCGAACCGCGCGCTGCTCGAGTCGCTGGATCCCGCCGTGCCCTAGTGAGAAGAGGGGGCCGGATACTTCCCTTGCCATGTCGCACTATGAGAGCGGCTCGATATCGTCGAGCAGTCGTGCGATAGCGACGGCTCGCGCGCGCTTGGCCAGCGTGAAGGAATGATCGCCGGCATGAATGACGTCGAGTCGCTGCAGCTTCAGG
>CAZPNB010000094.1:0-2900 GCA_964587305.1 uncultured Spirochaetales bacterium
CAATTCAAAAAATAAGAACGGCGCTCGAACCAGGATAACCGTTCAAGGTTCCCTTCGGCAGGCTCACCCATCGACGGGCTTAGGGTGACACTGAGTTTACCGAATGTGTCAGGGCCTGAGTTTATCGAAGGCAAAGGTTCAATGCGTTCAATCAGATCGTTGCCTAGATACTCTCTTAGCGTTGGACCGCCCACGTCGAGTTTCACAAAGACCCAGCCTCGCCATTCAGCGATTTCAACTGGGACGAGCCCATTGGCACTTCGGTCGAAATTGGCAACGCCGCCGAATTCCGGCGTGTGAATGAGTGCGCCGGTCAAATCATAAGTCCAGCCGTGGTAAGGGCAGCGTAGATTTTCGGCTTTGCCCTCGCATTCAGTCACTACAGCCGCAGCGTGGTGGCGGCAGACATTGAAGAAGCCGCGCAACACACGATCGTTGCCTCTGACGACGAGGATTGGTTCGCCGGCGATTTCACAGGCGAGGTAGTGTTGGGGTGAGCGAATTTGCTCGGTGCGCCCGACTAGTTGCCACGAGTGCGAAAAAACCGTGCGCTGTTCCAGTTCAAAAATTCGAGGATCGGTGTACCAGGCGGAGGGAGGAGTGGATGCTTCGGCTAGAGATGATCGTGGGCTATACGCTTCGATAATCTCTCTAATCGATGCGCTCATTGAATTACGTGCAAATAGATGCGCGGTCCGACGACCTATACAACTGTCGGAGAGCTACCTAGTGCCGTTCATCGATTCAGCGATTTGAGAAAGGTCTTCAAAATAGCGTCGATGCGTGCGACGTATGGCATCTTCGTCTAGTGCATCTAGCAATACGACTTCGTGTTCGATGCCGGACCGAATCAGCGCCAACTCGATGTCGAACTTCTGCTTCTGGGCCTCTGCCCGTTCGCTATCAGTAAAACTTTTGAGTTTTATCACCTTGCCCTCCGAGCGGGCGTATTCAATGAGAAAGAGCATAAGTTACAGCTAGTTTAGCTATTTCGCCAAAAAGATCAATCGACGAAGAGCTTCCGATATTGCTTGCTTCTGTTGGAGCATCCCTTGTTTAATCATTTTCCTTTTTAGACTTTGGGGTGGAAGCGCCGCCATATTTCTCTCTAAGAGCTCGAATTCCTCCACAATCTTTGAGTATCTCAAAAGCACTTCTCTCATTTGGTCATCTCCGCCGCCATATTTGATTCCGGGGTCAATTCGGTCGGATAGTCTTTCCGAAAACTCTGCCCACGTATGTTGCAGCGTGCTTCGCACCTGGATCTCGATCGACAATCCGGAGATTTTAGCGATGACGTGGACCGCGCGATATCCGTGACTCGGAACTCTACGACGATCGGCAACGGCGGCACCTGAAAACAGGGCTTGCAATGACAGTACGGCCCGGTCTTGTTCGTCAATATCCGTGACTACGATTCTGCAGCCTGCGATGTCCTGAATTTGGCTAAGCCTTATGCTCTCTCGACGAAGCTTATCGACTATAGAAGCGGTAGATTTTTCTGGTCGCCCGGTTGGTTTAAGATTTAGTTTCCCTCGGATGGCGCGAACTACGGTATTGTGTGCGTCACTGAACGAACGTCGATATTCATTAAGTAGCTGAAAATCGGCTTCGCTCGACGACCCTTTTCGCAATCGATCTCCGAGACGGTCGATTTGGGTTTTGCTGAGAGCGGCCATAGTTGGTTGCGGACCTTGGCTTGTGTACGCGGTTGCGTCATGCATTACGGTAATGTGTGATTACAAGAACTGCTCCCGCTTCTGCGCCGCGAACCAAGACGGTTACCGTTTCGAACATCGCCGGTCACGTTGCCAAGCTTACTCCGGCAGCCCTGCCTTGTTGGCCGCTGGCATGTAGACCTCTCGCCAGAGTTTTTTGTAAGCCTCGGGCGATGATGGGAATGGGTACCCGCTGTCGTTCGAGAGCCTAAAGTTTGGCGCGATGCGAAGCAGTTCCGCCGCCGCCGCCTTTGCTTTGACAACGTCGCCTTTCTTGGCATAGGCGACTGCAAGGTGTTGAAGCGCGCTTGGCCAATCCGGAGTCTCCGCGCGTCCCTTTTCTAACCATTCGATCGCCAGGTCGTCGTGGCCCAGATAAAAGTGTCCCAAGCCAAGGAACGTCATCGAAGTAGAAATCTGTGGCCCGCGCGGATCGAGGGACAGGGATTGCTCGGCATACGAGATTGCTTTCTTCGGTTCCCCACTCAAGAGATTCGCGATAGCCAGGCCATTGTAGAGTGGCATTTGATTGCGGTTCAGCGCCATGCCTTTCTGGAACGCGGCAATTGCCTGGGAAAGATCGCGACGGTATGTAAGGTAATAGTAGCCCAAACTGTAATATGGCAGAGTGTTGGCTGGGTCGAGTTCCTTGGCTTTGAGGGCAATGTTGTAGCCCTCCTTGAGCATTTCCTCAGCGACTTGATGTCCTAGCACGCTGATGAATCGTAGTCTTTGGGTCACCAGGGAGCCTGCCAGGTGCGCCATGGCATCGACGTTATTGGGATCCAATACCAAAACCTCGCGAAAGAGCTTTTCCCGTTGTTGCAGGTTTTCCAGGGTCGCAGGCTTGGTAGTGAGGGCCACAGCGCGGAGCAGCAGGTCGCCCGCCTTCGGGTCGGTTTTGCGCGCCTCGCTCTCGCGGGCGGCCGACACCACGATCTCCCGCCCGATGGAGTTGGCGATGCGCGAGGTGATCTTGTCTTGCAGCGCAAATAGGTCGGAGCGGTCGCCATCGAAGGTCTCGGCCCAGAGCTGCCCGCTGGAGGAGGTGTCGGCCAGTTGGGCGTTGATGCGGATTTTTTCGCCGCTGCGCTGAACGTTGCCCTGCAAGGCATAGCGCACGCTCAGATCCTTGCCGACCTGCTGGACATTGATCTGCTTGTCTTTAAAAGTGTTCGCAGT
>CAZPNB010000095.1:0-3168 GCA_964587305.1 uncultured Spirochaetales bacterium
GCGGGCGCCGGCGCGGGACGGGAATCCGACCGCTCCCGCGCGAGCGCGTGCTCACGGCTTCAGAGCTCGAGTCTCTACTCGGCGCGGCGCAGGGCACCGTCGCGGGCGCGTTCCCGCTCGTGCTCTTCCTGGCTGACACCGGCTGCCGGATCGGCGAAGCCGTGGCGCTCCGCTGGTCCGACGTCGACCTCAGTGCGCAGCTTGCCCGGATCGAGCGAAGCATCGACCACCTCGGCCACCTCGGGCCGACGAAGACTCGCCGGTCCCGCGTGGTCGAGCTTTCAACTCGCCTCGCGGAGGTACTTGAAGCCCGCCGTCCGGACGTGTTCGGCGAGGCGGCGCTCGTGTTCCCGAACGCCGAGGGGAAGCCGCTCGACTCCCGGAACTTCGCTCAGCGCGACTTCCGTCGGATCGCCCGCATCGCCTTCGATGGCGCGCGCCACGTCACGCCCCACGACCTGCGGCACACCTGGGTATCCCGCCACCTCGCAGCCGGGACTCCGATCAAGTGGATTCAGGAGCGCGGAGGGTGGACCACGGCGAAGGTGCTCCTCGACGTGTACGGGCACTTCATGCCGACCGACGTCCGCGGCTTCGCCGACGCGATCGCGGCGCCGCTCGCGCCGCGAAAAACGCACGAAAACGCACCCCAGGCGCACCCTCGACTTCGCGCCACTGCGACGCGCGATCGCCGCGCGCTTGCTAAGCGCCTGACTCGGCAGCGAGAACGCTGGAGCCGACGCCCGGATTCGAACCGGGGACCTGCTGATTACGAATCAGCTGCTCTACCAGCTGAGCTACGTCGGCGTCGGATCGCCTGTCGGGGCGAGGCGCGCGCGACTTTAGCCGCGGGGGTGGGGGGGGTGCCATCGGCGAGCGCGCGTTGACGCGGGACCCCGATCCCTCATAGGATGACCCGGCGCTGCTTCCTGGAGAACCTACGATGACCGTCCTTCCGCTCGTGGACCTGCTGATCCTGATGGGGACCGGGAGCGTCGCGGTGGGCTTCGTGCTGAAGGGGGTCGCCCTCACCACGACCTACAACCCGACCTTCCTGGGCTTCTCGTCGCTCGACATGCTGCTGATCGCGCTGCTCTGCTTCGGGTTAGCGCTGGTGCTGACCGCGCGCACCTGGCTCAAGCTCAACCAGCCCCACCTCCAGGCGCTCGAGCGGCGGATCGGGGAGGAAGAGGCGCAGCGGCGCGCTCAGGAGTACCACGAGCGAAACGGTGCGCCCCGCGCATCGGCGGAGCGCACCGGGAGCCCGCTGGGGCGCTAGCGGCGACTGGGAAGCAGGCGGAGCGCCGAGAGGGTCATCTCCCGGTAGAGCTCCGTAGAGGTCGTCCAGATCTCGCTCGCCTTGCTCTTGGCCTGATGGAGCATTGCTGTGCCTCGGGTCAGGGGTCTCTGATCAGGGAAGTGGGCGCGAGGACCTCTCGCGTGGCAAAAAAGTGCTCGGTGGGAGCTGCCGCCCGCGGGGGCTACTCTGCCCGCCGCATGACCTCTCATCGACGGATCTGGATCGATGGTGAGCTGGTTCCGTGGGAGCAGGCCACGGTCCACGTGCTCTCCCACAGCCTTCAACGCGGCTCGCTGATCTTCGACTACATGAGCGTCTACGAGACGCCGCGCGGCCCGGCGGTGTTCCGCCTGCCCGAGCATGTCCAGCGCCTGCTCCACTCGGCGGAGCTGGTCGGGCTGCCGCTCGCGCTCGGTGCGCCGGAAATCGAGGCGGCGATCCTGACGACGGTGCGCGCCAACCCGGGTGCCAAGGCGGTGAAAGTGAGCGCCTATCTGCCGTCGATCGAGGTGGACGTCGTGCCGCTCGACCCGCACGTCGCGGTGGCGATTGCCGCTTACGACCCGCAGGCCGACATCAACGCCGGCAAGCCGAGCCCGCCGCACCGCCCGGCGACGCTGAAGATCTGGATCGAGAAATCGGTGAAGAACCGCCGCGACGACATCGTGCCGCCCCAGGCGAAGGTGTCGGCGAACTACACCTCGCCGATGCAGGCGAAGTGGAACGCGCGGCGCGCCGGCTACGACGAGATCCTGCTGGTGGACGAGGATGGCTACGTCGCCGAGGGACCGACCACGAACGTGTTCCTCGTCGACGCGGACGGCGTGGTCGCGACGCCGCCCGAGGCGAAGGTGCTGCTCGGCGTCACGCGCCGCTCGATCCTCGAGCTCGCGCGCGCCGAGGGCCTGCGCACCGAAGAGCGGCAGATCCGACCCGAGGCGCTCGCGCTCGCGGCCGAGGTGTTCCTGACCGGCACGACCGCCGGCGTGTGGCCGGTCGCGAGCATCGACGGCG
This sequence comes from uncultured Spirochaetales bacterium, assembly GCA_964587305.1. Classification (GTDB taxonomy): domain Bacteria; phylum Myxococcota_A; class UBA9160; order UBA9160; family SMWR01; genus JAHEJV01. The sequence goes on from CAZPNB010000095.1 coordinate 2,315, forward strand.
AGAAGGTGGGGCAGGGCGCGCCCGGCCCGATCAGCGAGCGGCTCGCGAAATGCTTCCGCGCCGTCACGCGCGGCGACGACCCGGCGTTTGCGCACTGGCTCACGCTCGTGAACCCGAGTTAGGATCGACGCCCCGTGCGCGTGCTCTCCGGGATCCAGCCTTCGGGCGATCATCTGCACATCGGCAACTACTTCGGCGCGCTGCGCCAGTTCACAGCGCTCCAGGAAGAGCACGAGATGCTGCTCTTCATCGCCGACTACCACTCGATGAACGGCGTGCGCGACGGCGCGCAGCGCCGCGCGTTCACGCGCTCGGTGGCGCTCGACTACCTGGCCTGTGGCATCGACCCGATGCGATCGATCCTGTTCCGCCAGTCGGACGTGTCCCTCGTGACCGAGCTCGCGTGGCTGCTGTCGACGGTGACGCCGATGGGCCTGCTCGAGCGCGCCCACGCCTTCAAGGACAAGGTGGCCCAGGGGCAGCCCTCCGATCACGGGCTGTTCGCCTATCCGGTGCTGCAGGCGGCCGACATCCTGCTCTACCACTCGAACCTCGTGCCGGTCGGCCAGGACCAGAAGCAGCACATCGAGATGGCGCGCGACATCGCGCAGCGTTTCAACCACGTCTACGGCGCAGATCTGCTCGTGCTGCCCGAGCCGTACATCCCCGAAGCGGTGGCGGTGGTGCCCGGCACCGACGGGCGCAAGATGAGCAAGTCGTACGGAAACGCGATCGCGATGTTCGCGACACCCGCCGAGATCAAGAAGTCGGTGATGGGAATCGTCACCGACTCGACGCCGGTCGAAGACCCGAAGGATCCTTCCGCGCATCTGTTCACGCTTTGGAGTTTGTTC
>CAZPNB010000096.1:0-2799 GCA_964587305.1 uncultured Spirochaetales bacterium
CACCTGCGCCGACAACCGCTCCAGCGAGCGCGCGTGCTCGTTCTCGAGCGAACGGCGCTCCTCGGACAGGCGGGCGTGCACCTGCTCGTCCACCTCCTCGCGCAGGAAGCGCTCGCGCAGCCGCGGCTCGACGACCAGTGAGTAGAGCTCGCGCAGATAGCGCGGCCCGCGGAGGATCAGCACGACGACGCCGACCGGCCACAGGAAGAGCAGCAGCAGGATCGTGACGAAGCTGAACTTGAGCGCGTCACCGGTGAGCCTCGCCTTGCGCTCGGCGGTGCGCCGCGCGTCGTGCAGCGCGCGCTCCTCGCCGCCGCCCTGCTCGTCTTCCCAGTCGTCCGCGTCCAGGGTGTCGAACTGCATCGCAGGAACTCTCCTCACGTCGCCGGGGCCGGTTTCGGGATCGTGATCGTGAACTCCGCCCCGGCGCCCGGCTGCGACGTCACCTCGATCGAGCCGCCGTGCGCGTCGACCACCTTCTTCGCGATCGCCAGCCCGAGGCCGGTGCCGGACTCCTTCGACGTGTAGAACGGAGACCAGATCCGGGCGAGCGCGTCCGCGTCGATGCCCGGCCCGTTGTCGCGCACGCGCACCCAGCACTCGGTTCCAGCCAGGTTCTCGCCGGCCGACACTCCGACGGTCGGGTCGGCCCTGCGCCCGTCGGCGAGCGCGTCGAGGGCGTTGTTGACCAGGTTGATCAGCACGCGGCGCAGCTGCTCCGGGTCGCCGCGCAGCACGGCGCCGGTGCCGGCCTCGCGCACCAGCCGCACGCGCTGTGCGGTGATCCGCTCGCGACAGCTCTCGAGCGCCGAGTCGATCAGCGACTCGAGGCGGACCTGGGTCAGGCGCAGATCCTCTTCCCGCGCATAGCGCAAGAGGTGCGCCACCGAGCGCTCGACGCGATCGAGCTCTTCCAGCGCGATCTTCGCGTAGCCGACGTTCTCGGCGGAGGCCGGGTCCTCGCCCATCTGCTGCACGAGGCTCTTGGCCGCGGTGATCGGGTTGCGGATCTCGTGGGCCACCTGCGCGGAGAGGTCCTCGAGCGAGCGCACATGTTTATCCGACAGCGTGCGGCGCTCGCGCGGCACGTCGCTGGCCACCTGGCGCGCTACCTCGCGATCGAGCAGCCGCCGGCGCATCCGCGGCGCGGCGATCGCGGCGAAGTAGTGGCTCGCGACGCCGATCCCCCAGCCGAGCGCGACGATCATGGCCACGCGGAAGCCGCGGGTGGCGAGCAGGAACGTGCAGACCGACGCATACGACACGAAATGCGCGGAGAAGCCGATTCGCGCGCCCGCGCTGCGCTTCGCCTCGCGCCACGCGCGCTCTTCGGGGGTGAGCGGGCGCCCGGAGCGGCGCCGGCGCCGCCGGCGGCGGCGGGCGCGCAGCGCCTCGCCGGGGTGGCGGTCGTCCGGGTCGTCCCAGTGCTCGCGCGACATGGCGCCTCCCGCACAGCTGCGCTTCCCAGTATGGGCAGCTCGCATCCGGAATCCCACGTGGGTCATGGCGGCTCCTGGAGCAAGTCCCATGCCGGAAGCGTGGATCCTTTGAAATCAACAGGTTGCGACGCGGGATCGGTGCGCGGGTGCAGCGTCGGAGCTGCGCTCGAACCCGATCGATGCAGTCGATCCGCTGCACCCGGCCGGTCCGAGCGTGGGGACCGGACGCTATCGTCGGGCGCCTTCCGCCCCGGAGAGACCTGGAGATGAGCGTGCCGCTCGAGACCGTCGTCGTCGTCGGAGGCTCGCTCGCCGGGATCCGCAGCGCGGAAGCGCTGCGCCGCAGGGGCTACGCGGGCCGCCTCGTGTTCGTCGGCGCCGAGCGCGAGCGGCCCTACGACCGGCCGCCGCTGTCGAAGGATCTGTTGCGCGGCGACCGCGAGCCCGACCAGATCCGCCTCACCAAGCCCGACGCGTTCGACGCGCTCGAGCTCGACCTGCGGCTCGGCGTGCGCGCGGAGGCGCTCGACCCCGCCGCACGTCGTGTGACACTATCCGGTGGCGAGTCGCTCGCCTACGACGGACTGGTGATCGCGACCGGCGCATTCGCGCGCCCGCTGCCGGGTGCGCCGCCGCTCGCAGGCCTGTACACGCTGCGGACGCTCGACGACGCGCTGGCGTTGCGCGCCGATCTCGACCGCTCGCCGCGCGTCGCGGTCGTCGGCGCGGGCTTCATCGGCGCCGAGGTCGCCGCCACCTGCCGCCGGCGCGGGCTCGACGTGACGCTCGTCGAGCCGCTTCCGACGCCGATGGCGCGCGTGCTCGCGCCCGAGATCGGCGCGGTGTGCGCGGCCGTGCACCGCGATCAGGGCGTGGACCTGCGGCTCGGGGTCGGTGTCGCGGCGGTGACGGGCGGCACGCGCGTGGAGCGCCTGCGCCTCTCCGACGGAAGCGAGATCGCCGCGGACGTCGTGGTGGTGGGGATCGGCGCAGTGCCCGCCACCGACTGGCTCGCGTCGTCCGGTCTCGAGATCGACAATGGCGTGGTATGCGACGCCTCCTGCGCGACGCGAGCGCCGGGCGTCGTCGCGGCCGGCGACGTCGCGCGCTGGTACCACGAGGGTTACCGCGAGCACGTGCGGATCGAGCACTGGACCAACGCCGTCGAGCAGTCCGATGCGGCCGCGGCGCGGCTGCTCGCCGGCGGCGCCGGCGCGGCGCCGTTCGCGCCGATCCCGTACGTCTGGTCCGATCAGTACGACCTGAAGATCCAGTCGGCCGGCTGGATGCTCCCCGGCGACGAGCGGCGAATCGTCCACGGGAGCCTGGCCGAGCGGCGCTGCGTCGTGCTGCATGGGCG
>CAZPNB010000097.1:0-3702 GCA_964587305.1 uncultured Spirochaetales bacterium
AGGCCGGGTTGATCCCCCAGCTCGCGCCCTCCGAGAAGAGCGAGCCGTCGCGGACCTGGAGGACCTCTTCCCGGTAGGCGCGCTCCGTGTACTCGGTCCAGACGAGCGGGGGCTCGCAGATGTGGCCGTCGGAATCGAAAACCCTGCGCATGAGGTTCCCCTCCACTAGAACTCTAGCTCCGACTCGATCCCCTCCGCGGCGAACATCGAGGTCGGCGTCAGAGCGCCCGCGTTCAGCGGTCCTGACCCGGGCTCCCTGGCACCACGGCGCGTTCGACCGACGCGCGCACCACGGGGATCTCGTCGTCGCGAAGCGGCCGCAGGCGCTGCTTGCGCGCGAGCGCGGCGGCGATGAACGGCGCCAGCTCGTCGCGCTTGCGCGCCTCGCGCGCGACCTCCTTCTCGGCGAACTCGGGCAGCACCTCGCCGCCGAACAGCTCGAGCGACTCGCAGATGTGATCGTGCCGGTTGCGACCGCATTGCTGCATGAAGATCACCTGGTCGACGCCGGCATCGTCGAACGCGCGCAGGTGGCGGCGCATGTCGTCGGGCGTGCCGATCCCGGCGGAATATTCGTCGCCGGCGCCGAGCGCCGAGCGCACGATCTCGTCGGTGCGGCTGCCGCGCTCGCGCTGGAAGTCGCCCCACAGGTCGGTGCGCCCGGGGATGGTGTCGTGCGCGACCAGCGCGTTCAGCGCGTAACCGAAGAACTCGAAGCCCTCCTGGCCGCGCCGGATCGCCTCCTCGCGGTCGCGGTGCACCGAGAAGCCTGTGACCATCGCGACATTCGGATTCAGCGCGTGGCCGAGCGGGACGCACTCTTCGCTGCGCAGGATCGCGTAGTAGGCGTCGACCCATGCGCGCGCTTCTTTTGGGTCGACGAACGCGAAGCCGAGCGCGCCGATGCCGAGACGCGCCGCCAGCTTGATCGTCTCGCGGTTGGTGCACGCGATCCACATCGGCGGGTGCGGTTTTTGGAACGGCTTCGGCAGCACGTTGCGGCACGGCATCGAGAACGACTCGCCCTGGTAGCCGGGGTAGGGGTCCATCACCATCATGTTGGCGATCTGCTCGGCGGCCTCGAGCGACATCGCGCGCTTGCGCTTCGCCGGGATGCCGAACCCCCCGAGCTCGAGGCGCGTCGCGCCCTCGCCGATCCCGAAGTCGACGCGTCCGTTCGACAGCAGGTCGAGCGTCGCGACCGTCTCCGCGGTGCGCGCCGGGTGGTTGTAGTTCGCGATCACCTGGCGGATGCCGTGCGCGAGCCGGATCCGCTTCGTCAGCGCCGCCGCCGACGACAGGAACACCTCGGGCGCCGACGAATGGGAATACTCGTCGAGGAAGTGATGCTCCACCTGCCACGCGTAGTCGTAGCCGAGCCGGTCGGCGAGCTGCACCTGCTCGAGCGCTTCGTGGAACAGGCGGTGCTCCGAATCCTCTCGCCAGGGTTTCGGAAGCTGGAGCTCGTAGAAGACGCCGAACTTCAAGCGAGCTTCTCCACGGTCGTGTTGGCCCCGCGCTCGAGCGTCTCGAGCGTGGCGAAGAACACCTTGTCGGCGCGACCCTCGTCGACCGCGCGGCGGTAGGTGTGTGCGGCGGCTTCGGAGAGCGGCAGCGGCGCGCCGAGCTCGCGCGCACTCGCGACCGCGAGCGCCACGTCTTTCTCGGCAATGCCGAGCTTGAACAGCGTCATCTCGAAGTTGCGGCCGAAGAAGAGCGGCGCCATGCCGGCGTAGAGCTTCGCCGAGCTCGCGTTCACGATCGAGAGCATCTCGCGCGCGCCGAGCCCCGCTTTCGCCGCCAGCACGAAGCCCTCCTGCACCAGCAGCGCGCCCGACAGGAAGATCAGGTTGTTGACCAGCTTCGCGATCGTGCCGCGACCGGGCGCGCCGAGGTAGAAGACGTTGGCCGCGAGCGCCTCGAACAACGGGCGCACGGCGTCGTAGGGGCTGCCGTCGCCGCTGGCCATCACCGAGCGCGTGCCCTGCGCTGCGCCGTGCGCGCCGCCCGACACCGGCGCGTCGATCAGCGCGACTCCGGCGGCGGCCTCGGTGGCGTGCAGCGCCTGCACCGCTGCGTAGGAGCTGGTGCTCAGGTCGACGTGGACGAGGCCGGTGGCTCCGGCGGCGAGGATGCCGTCAGTGCCCTCCACCACCGCGTGTAGCTCCGCCGGGCCCGGCAGCGAGGTGAACACCACCGGGCACTCCGCGGCGACGGCGCGCGGCGACGCGGCCCAGCGCGCGCCGCGTTCCACCAGGTTCGCCGTCGCCGCCGGTACCGCGTCGAACACGACCAACGCGTGGCCGGCCGCGACGAGCCGCCCGGCGATCGGGTTGCCCATCGTGCCGGTCCCGATGAAGCCGACCGGTGTCGCCGGTTTCACCGGTGTTCCGGAGGTCACTGCCCCACGATCGAGACGAACGACACGCAGCGCCCCGGCTGGCCGCCCAGGTTGTGGGTGAGGCCGAGCTTCGGCTCGTCGATCTGGCGCGGCCCTGCCTCGCCGCGCAGCTGCAGCCACATCTCGAACATCATGCGCAGGCCGCTGGCGCCGATCGGGTGCCCGAAGCTCTTGAGCCCGCCGTCGGGGTTCACCGGCTGGGGGCCGTTGCCGTCGAAGCGGCCGGCCAGCACGTCCTGCCACCCCTTGCCGCGCTCGGAGAAGCCCATGTCCTCCATCAGCACCAGCTCGGTCACGGTGAAGCAGTCGTGCACCTCGGCCATCGAGATCTGTTCGCGCGGGTTCGTGATGCCCGCCTGCTCGTAGGCGTCGCCGACGCTCTCCACCACCTCCTGGAAGGTCGTGAAGTCGTAGTCCTGGTTGAAATAACCGGCCGCCGGTCCGGCGACGAACGACAGCGCCTTGATGAAGATCGGATGGTCGGTGTACTTGTGCGCATCCTCGGCGCGACACAGGATCGCGGCGGCCGAGCCGTCGGAGACGCCCGAGCAGTCGAAGACCCCGAACATTCCCGCCACGCGCGGGCTGTTCAGGATCGTCTCCATCGACACTTCCTTCTGGAACTGCGCCCGCGAGTTCTTCGCGCCGTTCACGTGGTTCTTCCACGCGATCCGCGCGATCACCTCCTTGAGCTGTCCCTCGTCGACGCCGTACTTCTTTGCGTAGGCCGGCGCGAGCAGGCTGAACATCGCCGGCGCCGACATGTTCTGGCCGGTGCCGTCGTCGGGGGGCCGGTTGCTGACGAGCCCGGAAAACCCGGAGTCTTTCAGCTTCTCGACGCCGATCGCCATCACGAGGTCGTAAGCGCCCGACGCCACTGCGTAGGCGGCGTTCCGGATCGCCTCGCTGCCGGTGGCGCACATGTTCTCGAGGCGCGTCACCGGCTTGTAGTCGAGCTTCAACGCCTCGGACAGCACGAGGCCCGACGTGCCGCTGCCCATCGTGCCGAGCCAGTAGGCGTCGACCTGCGCCGGATCGACGCCCGCCGACCGGTAGGCCTCGCCCGCGGCGTCGACGAGCAGGTCGTCCGCTCCCTTGCTCCAGTGCTCGCCGAACGGCGTGCAGCCCATGCCGACGATCGCGACGCGATCCTTGATGCCGTTGCTCGCCCTGACGTCCTCCGTTGCGGGTCAGCGTAGCAGTAGCCGCGCGGGCGCGCAGCTCAGCGCTTCGGCCGTACCTTCCAGAAATAGTTGTGGACGCCGCCCGCCGTGTACATGCGGCGAAACGTCATCTCCACC
>CAZPNB010000098.1:0-5307 GCA_964587305.1 uncultured Spirochaetales bacterium
GCGCGCGGCCTCGACATCGAGCACGTCAGCCACGTCTTCAACTACGACGTCCCGACCGAGCCCGACGCCTACGTGCACCGCATCGGCCGCACCGGGCGCGCGGGACGCGAAGGCGTCGCGATCACCTTCGTCGAGCCGCGCGAGCACCGCCTGTTGCGCAACATCCAGTTCGCGACGAAGCAGAAGATCAGCGTCGGCACGCTCCCGACCGTGAACGACTTGCGGAACCGACGCCTCGAGCTGACGCGCGCGGCGCTCCTCGAGGCGGTGCAGGCCGGCGAGCTCGACCCGTTCCGCAAGCTGGTCGAGGACCTCGCCTCCGAGTTTGATCCCTTTGATGTCGCGGCGGCCGCGGTCAAGCTCGCGCACCAGGCGAGCCACGACGAAGAGGGCGCGCGGGCCGACGAGCAGGACATTCCGATCCCGCACGTGCCCGAGCGGCGCGACCGCGGCCCACGCGCGCAGGGGCCGCGCGGAAAGGATCGCGGCCAGCCGCGCGGATGGGAGCGCGGACCCGATCGCCGGCAGGAGAGCGGCCGCGGCGCGCGCTCGTGGGACCGCGTGCGGCTGTTCATCGGCTCCGGCCGGGCCGGTGGGCTGCGCCCCGGGGACATCGTCGGCGCGATCGCCAACGAGGCCGGCGTCCCGGGCTCGGCGATCGGCGCGATCGAGATCGCGGACGACTTCTCGCTCGTCGAAGTCCCCGCCGATGCGGCGGATCACGTCATCGAGGCACTGCGCCGCACCAAGCTCCGCGGCAAGCGCGTGGCGGTTCGACGCGACGGCGGCGCCTGACGCGCTCGCGGCCGAACGCCCGCTCGTGCGTACGCACCCCGCGACCGGCAGGAAGTCGATCTACGCTTGTCGGGTGTTCACGAGCCCCATCGCCACCGAATGCGGCCTGAGGCAAGAGGTCAAGCTCGAAGACTACCCCGCGATGCTCGACCTGCATCGTGAGGTCGCTCAACTCTTGTCGGCATAGCGCCGCGGCCCTCATTCCCCTCGCCCGATGGCGTCGAGGCGCTCCTGATCGTAGACGTCGTCGATGTGTCGCGCTCGCTCATCGCTCGCCAGCCGACCTGGCCTATCGGCCTGCTGAGGCTCGGGCTTGCGCGGGCCTTCTAGAGCGGCCGTTCCCTGCCGATCGCCAGGCGCGTCGTGCGAATCTCGAGCATGGCGTTCGTGGTAGCGGTGGTTGGACTCGAACCAACGACCTACGGCTTATGAAGCCGCCGCTCTAACCGACTGAGCTACACCGCCTCACATCACGCTGGACTTCCGCGAGGGGCGCGACGATAGCGCACCCGTCCGCGGGGCAGCCTCGCTACGACTCGGGCGGGGGCTCCGGCGCCTGTGCCGCAGTGCTGGCGCCGCCCTTGAACACCGCCTTCTCGAGCGCGTCGAGCCGGCGGGCCAGCTCGCGCAGCGCCTCGGTGTCTGCGGCGGTGCGATCGGCCGTGCGCGCGGACTCGGGTGCCTGCGCGGCGGCGCCCGGATCGGCCTCGGCGGAGCCGCCCGCCACCTTCACGTAAATCGCGACGCGGTCGACGATCTCGTCGAGCTTCGGGATGATGTCGCCCATCGCGCCACTCTGGATGAAGATGCGGCGCGCCGCCGCGGCCTCGGCTTCGTCCCGGACGTCGAGCGGAACGCAATGGACGTCTAGGCTCGCGCCGTCGCCGAACTGCGTGAACGCGCCGAAGATCAGATAGTCGCCGCCGCGCGACTGCCCGAGCTTCAGCGCCTTTCCGAGCAGCGTGGTGGCTGCGCTCGGGTCTTCCACGCGGTCGACCGCGACACGCCCGGTCTGCTCGAGACGGGAAGAGATCATGTCGGCGATGCCGCGGCTCACGTACGCGCCATCGGAAGCGGCGCTGTGCACGACGATCGGCAAGATCACGATCCGCGTGCGATCCGCGGCCGGCGCCGCGCGCGGCGCCGCGAGCGGCCCGAGCACCAGCGCACCCAGCACCGCGGCAATCGGCGCGAGCCTCGACCCCATGGCGCGATCGTAGCTCAGCGCGAGCGCGCGAGCGTCACGCCGCGGCGTCATCGCCGCGGGCGTCGAGCGGGAGCCGCACCAGGAAGCTCGCGCCGCGCCCCTCCCGGCTCTGCACCTCGATCGTGCCGTGATGATCGGTCGCGATCCGATGGCAGACCATCAGCCCGAGACCGCTGCCGGCGTCGGCGCCCTTCGTGGTGAAGAACGGATCGAAGATCAGCTCCAGGTGCTCGGGCGGAATGCCCGGCCCGGTGTCGCGGATCTCGATCTCGACCGTGCTGCCGTCGGCGGCCGGTGCGGTGCGCACCACCACCTCGCCTTCCGCGGGTGTGACGGCCAGCGCGTTCAGCACCAGGTTCAGCACCACCTGGTGGATCTGGTCGCGGGCCGCGACGATCTTCGGCGTGGCGGGGTCGTTCTCGAGCCGCAGATTCACGTGCCCGAGCTCGGCCTCGCGGTGCAGCAGCGTCACCACCTCGCTCGCGATCTCGCCGGGCGCGAAAGACTCGTACGGCATCGCCGCCGCGCCGCCCTGCCCGAGCCTCCGCATCGTGCGCACGAGCTCGCGGATGCGATCCACCTCGCGGCAGGTCAGCGCGTAATACTCGCCCCAGAACTCGAGATCGTTCTCGGCGCGCTTGGCGGGCGCCATCGCGAGGAAGGTGTTGATCGCCACCAGCGGGTTGTTGATCTCGTGGGCGAGGCCAGCCGCCAGCATGCCCAGCGTGCCGAGGCGATCGGCCCGCCGCACCTGCTCGCGCGAGCGCCGCAGGTCTTCCACGAGCCGCGCATTCTCGACCGCAATCGACGCCTGGCTGGCGAGCCCCTCGATCAGCGTGACGTCGTCGGGCAGGAAGTGCCGGCCCCCGCGGCGGTTGTCGACCGTGATCGCGCCGATCAGGCCGCGCTTCCCGTAGAGCGGCGTGATCAAGATCTCCTCGGCCGCCACTTCCGTCACCCAGTCGCGCACCGCGCGCGAGTAATCGAGCAGGTGCTCGCTGCGCAGAGTCAGCGAGCAGCCCTCTTCGAGCCGCTCGACGAGATCGCCGGCGTTCTCGGGCGTGAAGTGCATGCGCCGGAGGCGCTGATCGATCTCGTCGTTGGCCACTGGCGAGCTCACCCACTCGAGCGCGCGGCTCTTCGGGTTGCGCATCAAGAGGCTCGCCCCGTCGTAGCCGAGATCGTCGCGCAGCACGCGCAATAGCAGGCCGAGCAGGCGATCGAGCTCGAGCTCGCGCGTGAGCGCCGCAGACACCCGGTTCAGCACCGTGAGCTCTTGCAAGAGCTGCGTGCGCTCGCGATCGAGCGCATAGGCCTCGAGGCCGCGGATCAGCGTCGCGCGCACGTCGTCCGGGTTCCACGGCTTCGGAATGAACCGGTAGATCGACCCGTTGTTGATCGCGTCCTGCAGCGTCGCGGCGTCGCCGTACGCGGTGACCATGATCCGGATCGTTTTCGGGTCGAGCTCCGCCGCGCGCGCCAGGAACTCGGTGCCGGTCATGCCCGGCATGCGGTGGTCGGAGATCACCATCGCGACCGGCTTCGTGTTGATGATCTCGAGGCCTTCCTCGCCGCTCGTGGCGGTGACGATGCTGAAATCGCGGCGGAACGTCAGCTCGAAGATGCGCAGGTTCTCGGGCTCGTCGTCGACGTAGAGGATCGGAAACTCACGCAGCTCGCGGAGCAGCTCGGGGTTAGGCCTCATGCGAGCCCTCACCGGTGCGGCTCGGCAGCGGCAGGCGCAGCGTCACGCGCGTGCCGGCGCCGGCGGTCGAGTCGAGCTCGAGGCGGCCGCCGTGCTCTTCCACGATCCGGCGGCAGATCGAGAGCCCGAGCCCCGAGCCGCGGCCCATCTTCGTGGTGAAGAACGGCTCGAACATCTGCGCGCGCACTTCGGGAGTCACGCCCGGCCCGTCGTCGCGGATCTCGACCGCCACAGCGCCCTCCTCCGCGCGGGCGGCCACCCAGACCGCCCCTGTCCCTGTCCCTGCCCCGTGCTCGAATGATTCGGCGGCGTTCTTGAGCAGGTTGAGGAAAACCTGATTCAGCGCGCGAGCGTCACCATAGATCAGCGGAAGCCCCTCGGGGATGTCGGTGGACACCTGAACGCCCGCCGCGACCAGCGTGTGGCCCATCAGGCGGAGCGTCGTGCGCACGCCGCGGGCGAGGTCGACCGGGCCGCGCTCGCGGCCGCCCGGCGCCGCGAAGTCGCGCAGGTCGCCGACCAGCCCGGCGGTGCGCTCGAGCCCCTCGGTCACAATGTCAGTCAGCTCGGCCAGCGCCGCGGCGCTCTCGTCGAAGCCGAGCCGCCGCCGCAGCGCCTCCAGCGCGTCGATCTGGCGGCGCAGAGAGTCGGTGTCGCCCGGATCGATCGCGGCCACCTGCGCGGCCACCGCGCGCACGTCATCGACCGTCGCGCGCAGCGTGCGCGCCGCGTTCATCGCGAAGTTCACCGGGTTATTGATCTCGTGGGCGACGCCGGCCGCCAGCTCGCCGACCGCCGCGAGCCGCTCCGCATGCACGAGCTGCGCGCCGGCCTCCTTCAGCTCGTCCATCGCCTCCCGCAGGTCTTCGTTGGTGCTCTCGAGCAGCGCGTTGCGCACCGCCAGCTCCTGCTGGGTGCGGCGCAGCTTCACCAGCGAGCGCACGCGCGCCATCAGCTCGCGCGGGTGGAACGGCTTGGTGACGTAGTCGTCCGCGCCATACTCGAGCCCCTGGATCTTCATCTCGCGCTCGGCCTTCGACGTAACCAGCACCACCGGCACATTCGCGAGCGCCGGATCGCCCTTCACCGCCGCGCACAGCTCGGTGCCCGACATCTCGGGCATCATCACGTCGGTCAGGATCAGATCGGGCGTGCGTTCGCGCGCCGCTGCGAGCCCCTCGCGGCCGTTGTGCGCGAGCCGCACGCGGTACTCCTGCGCGACCAGGTGGTAGAGCAGCCGCCGCATGTCGATGTTGTCTTCCACCACCAGCACCTCGGGCGTGCCCGGCGGATGCTCGGGCGAGGCGGGCCGTACACCGCTGCGCGTCGCTTCGTTGTTGCGCGCGACGTTGCGCTCGAGCTCGGACAGGCGCAGCCGATCGCCGTACGCGGCCTCGTCCGATTCGCCCGGCTGCGGATCCCCCGACTGGAGCTCCGCTCCCATCCCGGCGATCGCGTTGCGCAGCGCGGGGCGCAGCTCGGCCGCGTCCTCGGACAGCGCCTCGTCCAGCACATCGCCGGGGCCTACGTCGCTCTGCCCCGCCGGCAGCACGACGTGCAGCTGCGCGCCGCGCCCCACCCCTTCGCTCTCGGCCCACAC
>CAZPNB010000099.1:0-4458 GCA_964587305.1 uncultured Spirochaetales bacterium
GCGGATCCTGGGAAGGGACCGAGGCGGATCGTCTCTCTCTCTACCTGGAGATCCTCCCCGACGTGGACGCCGTCGACGTGGAGCTCCGATCTTCGGAAGTGCTTCCCGTCGTGGCAAAGGCGATCAGCGGGAGCCAGAAGCTGCTGATCGTCTCCTACCACGATTTCGCCGGTACGCCCGACGCAGCCACGCTCGGGCAGATCGCCAACGACGCGGTCGCCGCTGGCGCGGACATCGTGAAGATCGCCGCGCTCCCGGCGAGTCGCGCTGATCTCCAAGCGCTCGCTGCGTTCTGCTGCAACCACGCCGACAAGCATCTGATCGTGATCGGCATGGGTGGATCTGGACTCCTGACGCGATTGCTCTGGCCGGCGCTCGGATCGCTCGTCACGTTCGCGTCGATCGGCGAGCCGATGGCGCCCGGCCAGCTTCCATTCGAGGAGATGCTCGGGCTGATGCGCAAGCTCTATCCCGAGTTCGACGACGAGAAGCGGAACCGCCCGAGCTGACGGAAGGACGGTTAGTCCACCCGTTTCACGGGCGGCGGCGTCCAGCCGCCGTCGAGAGCCTCGGGCCGCGGCCAGTAGAGGCGCAGGTTCATCGTAAAGGAGCCGGCGGCGGGCGCCGGCAGCCAGTTGCTCTCGCGTTCCGTGCCGGGCGGGTGGCGCTGGATGTAGAGATCGAAAGTCCTCCGCTCGAACCCTACGGCAGGTTCTCGAGCTTTGCGTCCGATCCTCGGCGGTTCACGTCGCAGGCACCCAGCGGATCTTCACCTCGCGTTTGCCCCACGCGCGTGCGGCGCGCACGTTGGTGCCCATGTAGATGTCGATGCGCTGGCTCCAACGGCGCGGGAGCCGGTCGAGCACGGTGTAGTGCCCCTCCAGGCTCTCGATACGGACGCGCACGCCGCGCGTGAGTCCGAGCGCGAGCAGGTCGTGTGACACCGCGATCGTCTTCATACCGGGCGCGAGCCGGTCGCCCCAGGCCGCCACCGTACCATCGCCGGTGCCCTGGCTGGGTAGCGAGTTGTACGCGGTGGCCATGACTCGCAGCTCCACTTCTTCCGGCGCGACCGGAGCGGTCGCCGGCTCGGGTTCCGCCGGTGCCAGCGGGGGCTGTGGGGCGGGATTCGGCGCCGGTGTGCGCGGCGTTTCGCGCGGAGTCTCCGGCGGCGCGAGCCCGCCGCATCCGAGCGCGAACACCGCCGTCGCAATGATTCCGGTGAGCGCGATCCGGCTGGAGTCGACCATCGGGACCTCCGCGGGGAGCGGGCGATTGTACCGGTTCCGGGGCCGCAGCATCCTCCTCGGGGCATGCCCGACGATGACGATGGGCCGTTCGGCGCCGAACCGGTGGAGATCCCGATCGGGGACTCGATCGATCTGCACTACTTCCCGCCGCGAGACATCGGCGAGATCGTCGACGCCTACCTCGAAGCCGCCGCCGAGCGCGGCTTTCGCGAGGTGCGCATCATCCACGGGCGCGGCCACGGCGTGCAGCGCCACCGCGTGCACCAACACCTCGCGCGAAGCGCGTACGTGGAGCGCTTCAGCGAAGCCCCGGCCGACCGCGGCGGCTGGGGCGCGACGCTGGTGTGGCTGCGCGGGTCGGGGAGCTGATCCGTCAGGCAGGCAACGCGCGCTCGAGCAGCGCCGCGAAGTCGGTGCCGGCCGGCAGCGTGCCGAACAGGCGCCCGCCGTCTCCGAGCCGGGACGCGCAGAACGCGTCCGCCACGGGGGCCGGCGCGACGCGCAATAGCAGTGACGCCTGGAGCGCGACCGCCAGCCTCTCGACGACGCCGCGCGCGCGCGATTCGGCGTCGGCCGGATCGGCGAGGTCCGCGTCGATGCGCAGCAGCGCCGCGTCGAGCCGGCGATCGGTACCGCGCGCGAGGTCGATTTCGGCGCGCAGTGCCGGCAGCGTGTCCGGCTCGCGGACGATCGCCCGCAGCACGTCGAGGCAGATCACGTTGCCCGACCCCTCCCAGATCGCGTTGACCGGCGCCTCGCGGTACAGGCGCGCGAGGATCGCCTCCTCGACGTAGCCGTTGCCGCCGAGGCACTCCATCGCCTCGCCGATCGCGTGCGGCGCGCGCTTGCACACCCAGTATTTGGCCACCGCGGTCGCGATCCGCGCGAACGCTCGCTCGGCCGGGTCGTCCGCCGCGGCGTCGTACGCGCGGGCCAGACGCAGCATCAGCGCGGTCGCGGCCTCGACCTCGAGTGTCAGATCGGCGAGCACGTTGCGCATCAGCGGCTGCTCGGCGAGCCGGCGACCGAACGCCGCGCGGTGCCGGGTGTGGTGCAGCGCCTGCGCGAGTGCCATCCGCAAGAGGCCGGTGCTTCCGCTGACGCAGTCGAGACGCGTGTGGTGGACCATCGCCAGGATCGTCCGTACACCCTGGTCCTCGGTGCCGACGCGGCGCGCCCAGGTGCCGCGGTACTCGATCTCGCTCGACGCGTTCGAGCGGTTGCCCAGCTTGTCCTTCAGGCGCTGAATGTGGAACGAGTTGCGGCTGCCGTCGGGGCGCCAGCGCGGCACCAGGAAGCAGGTGGGCGGGGCGCCGTCGCCGGTCAGCGCGAGGGTCAGGAACGCGTCGCTCATCGGCGCCGAGCAGAACCACTTGTGGCCGATCAGCTCGTACGCGTCACCGCCGATCGGGTGCGCGCGCGTGGTGTTCGCACGCACGTCGCTGCCCCCCTGCTTCTCGGTCATCGCCATCCCGATCGTCGCCGCGCTCTTCTCGCGGGCGGGGCGGCTCTGCGCGTCGTAGCGCGTCGCCAGCACGCGCGGCTCCCACTCGTCGGCCACCGCCTTCTCGGCGCGCAGCGTCGGCACGCACGCGAAGGTCATCGTGATCGGGCACGCGTGGCCCGCCTCGACCTGATTGAGGATCGCGTGCATCGCGCTGCGCGCGACGTGCGCACCGGGTCGCGGCTCGCGCCACGGAAGCGCGTGCACCGCGTGCTGCATCGCGAGTCCCATCAGCGCGTGCCACGCCGGATGGAACGCCACCTCGTCGATGCGGTGACCGAAGCGGTCGAACGCGGTGAGCTCGGGCGCGTGGCGGTTCGCGTCGCGCCCGAGGGCCAGCACCTCCGCGCTGCCCATCACCTCGGCGTACGCGTGCACGCGATCCGCCGCCCAGCCCGCCCCCTCGCGCGCGAGGCCCTCGCACAGCGCGCGGTCGGTGTCGAAGAGGTTCGTGTCTTCGAGCGGCGGGGCCTGATTCACGACGGTGTGGGTGGCACCTTGATCCATGCGGAACCCTATCCGGGTGTATTCGCGGCCGATGCGAAGCGCGACAGGCCGAGCTCGGCGCGCACGGCCTGGCTCATCGCCGCCATTCCGGCATCGAGCGGGATTCCGGTGGCGTCGGCGACCCGGTCGACGACGTTGAACGCGCCGACCGTGGCGCAGGTGTCGACGAAGGCTTCGTCGGAGAGCTTGCTGCGCAGCGCTGCGCGCTCGCGCACGAGCGCTGCGTCGTCGCTGCTCATCACCGCGTCGACGAACGCCACGAGCCGCGCCCCATGGGCCACGCCCCCGTCATCGCCGGTCGGTCCGTTCACCGCCGACAGATCCACCGCCACCCCCTGGAACGAGCCGCTCACCCGGAGCAGCGAGGCGTGCGCCGTCGTTCAATAGAAGCATTCGTTGAGCGCCGACACGCGCGCCGCGACCAGCTCGATCTGCATCCGATCGATCGCGCGCCCTGCGGCCGGATTGCTCATGTCGGCCAGCGCGAGATAGTGGGAGCGTGTCATGTGCTGGAGCAAGCGCACGAATTCGGGAACCGACGAGAGCGCGCGGGCGATGTTCGGGATCATTGGCGAGGCGTCGTACAGGTCGGTCTCGGGTCCGGTCGCGTCCTCGGGCGCCAGGATCGGAACCCACGCGATGCCCTCGCGCAGTCCGGCGGGCCGGTGCCGCGACGGCTCGCCCGGCAGCGGCGCCGGGAGTGGGAACGGGGGCACCCCGAGCGCGCGGCAGAAGTAGTCGAGCCCGGCGAGCATCGCCACGACGCCGACCCCCTCGACGTAGGGTCCCTCGTCGAGACCCGACGCGAGCGTGCGCTCGAACCACGCGCGCGACAGGCGCCCGGAGTCGGTGCGCACGCGATGCGCCACCTCGACCACCGCGTCCGGGAGATTCCGTCCGGCGCGTGTGGGCTCGTGCTCGCCGCGCGGGTGCTCGGGAGACAGCGCTGCCCGGCGCTCGCGGCACAGCGAGCAATATGGCGCCTGCCGGCTCTCGGCGGCGATCGCGAGCCGCTCGGCGGCGGTGAACCAGCACCCGGGCCGGCGCAGCCCGTCGAGCAGCGTGCGGTGGGCGTCGCGGAGATCGTCGCGAACCGAGACACCGGCCGCCGAGTAATCGAGCGCGAGATCGCCCGCGGAGCTCACCGCGGCAGTGTCGGCCGGGATCGGGGGCGGCGTCAAGGCGGCGATGCCGGCC
>CAZPNB010000100.1:0-4558 GCA_964587305.1 uncultured Spirochaetales bacterium
CCGCTGGAGTCCACCTGCAGCGTCCCGGTCACGTCCAGCGTCAGCCCAGCCACAGACCTCGCCGTGTGCGTCACCAGGCCGCCAGCCATCACCCTGAGGCTGCCAATCTTGTCCGGGTCGCTCAACCCGAACTTCCCGTCCTTGAGCAGCGTTACCCCCGCACCGATCGTCGCGCTGTTGGCGGCAATGCTGAGTCGAGTCCCCTGTGACACGGTGAAGGTCCCCGACACGATGTTCGTCGTATCAAAGAAGCCGATGTTGAACACCGTCTCGTCCATCGTGTTGCTCAGCACGTTGACCTTGCCGCCGCCCATCAACTGAAAGTCCGCACCGACCGGGTAGCTCAAGTCGATGCTCGTGTTCAAGGTCCCACCGTTCACAGCGAGGCTGCTCACCGTCAACGATGACCCCTCTAGAAGATTCAGCGTCGAGCCGGTGCCCACGACCATGTCGAACCCTACCGAGTTCGTCACGGTTAGGCCTACTCCGCTTCCCAATCTCAGCGTCGCGTTGCTTGCAACGTCGAACGGTTGCTCCACTGTCAGCGCCGTCACATCGATGCTCATCAAGTCCAGGAAACCGTTGCTGCGGACCTTCACGCTACGAAACGCCGTCAGGCCCGTTCGAAGCCGCGTTGCGAGGCTGGAAGTCACCGCACCGTTATCGATGATGAGGTCGCCATAGGTCTGGGCGTTGTCCTTCAGGTAGATGGTGCCGGCGGAGCCTCGGTTGCCTGTCGTGCCGCTCTGAGCCGTGAAGTTCGTGTCCGGCATGTTCAGAACATCTCGAGACCCGTAGAACACGGCGATCCGGCCCCCGCCTCCCGACCCTCCGGGGGCACAGCTCGAATCCACGATCCAGTTGCCACCCTTCGCCTCGATGCGACCCGACCCGGACAGCAACCCCGTCACCAGGAGCTTGATGGATCCGCCCGAACCCCCACCCCCGCAGCTGATGGTGCCGGCGTTGCCACCGTTGGCCCTCACCGTTCCGTTAAGCACCATGGCGCCGGCGTTGATCGTCACCAGACCGCCGCCATTCCCTGCGGGCCACCCCGATCCCCATGCTCCTCCCCCTGCACCCAGGAATCGGGGATCTTCCAGCAACCCGTACGCCGCATTCGTTGCATGGCCCGGCCCAGACCCTCCAGACCCACCGAAGCTCGCACCCGCGCCGCTGGTGTTGCCGCCACCCCGCGCTCCGATGATGATGCTGCCGCTGTCGTCCATCGCTTCGCCGTTCAATCCGACGTTGGGCGAGTTCTGCCCCCCCAGCAAACCCATGCCGTTGACGTCGATCAGTCCGCTGGAGTCCACCTGCAGCGTCCCGGTCACGTCCAGCGTCAGCCCAGCCACAGACCTCGCCGTGTGCGTCACCAGGCCACCCGACTGGATGGTCATGTTGTTGACCGTCAGGGCAGCATCGACGGTGAGAATGCAGCCGTTCTGAACGGTCACGTTGTCGTAGGTGGTCGCGGTGCTGATGGTGGTCGGACTACTGCAGATCAGGTCTGCGGCGGCGACCACGTGCGCTGAACACCAGGCTGCCGCGGCCCAGCAGATCAACATGGAGAATGCGCGCCGTGAGCCTACATGTTTGGTCAGTCGTGTGGTGAAGGCGGACTCGCTCATGAACGAACCTCCGGATATCTGCGTGTCGCGTGCGGGTACCGGAACCATTGCCGTGTCCACCCGTTCTTGCCTTGGATGAGGGGTTGGGGTGTTCGCCTCATCGCCGTGAGGGTGCGAGGCGTTGGCCGAGGCTCGCGGGTGAAGGGCTGTTTAATATGATCCGGGAAGAAACCGAATGTCATCGGGAATCCCATCCGGTTGGCAGACAAGCGTCGGATAGCGGATGGGGCGACAGGTAGGAGGCCGCGATCTGGCGACACCGACGCTTGGGGAGGACAACCTCCTGCCTCCGCGCGGGGTAATCCCCACCTGCCATCCACGTTGGCACGGCATGCCTCTTTGTCTCTGTTTTGAGCGGCGAAACTGGTTCGCAGGCTATGCGATCGTTATTCATTGCGTCAAGCGTCAAAGGGGCCTTTGTAGAGGGTTCATGATCTGTCCGCCATTTGTAGCAAGTGAAGTGTCCGCTGTTGCGTGGGGTGGTACACCGGGTCACCGAGGAGGTGGCCATGGGGTATGGGCTCCCCGCAGTGAGGCGGGCGATGACGATCAACGAGGTGATGTTGCGGGCGATGAGCGGGGAGATCAGCTGGTACCAGGCGGCGGAGATTCTCGCCATGGACGTGCGCAGTCTGCGGCGGTGGCGGCGACGCTACGAGCGGCACGGCTATGACGGTCTGTTGGACCGGCGGCGCGGGACGCCGTCGCCGCGCCGTGCGCCGCTCGCGGAGGTGGAGCGTGTGCTGCGGCTGTACCGGGAGCGCTATCGGGGGTTCAACGGGCGGCACTTCCATGAGATTGCCCAGCGTGAGCACGGCGTGATGTTGTCGTACAGCTTCGTGAAGAAGGCGCTGCAGGGGGCGGGTTTGTTGAAGAAGAGCCGGGTTCGGGGGCGACATCGCCGCCGGCGGGAGCCGCGGCCGTGCTTCGGGGAGATGCTGCACCTGGACGGTAGCCTGCACCCGTGGCTGGCGTTGTGTCCCGAGGAGAAGCAGACGTTGGTGGCCATCGTCGATGACGCCACCAAGCGGCTGCTGTACGCCCGGCTCCACCCCAGCGAGAGCAGCCTGGCGGTGCTGCATGGCTTGCGCGCGGTGATCGCCGCGCACGGGTTGCCGGGGGCGCTGTACACCGACCGGGCGGGATGGGCGGTGTACACCCCGAAGGCGGGCGGGCCCTACGACCCGGACCGGCTCACGCAGGTGGGGCGGGCCCTGCGGCGACTCGGGGTCGAACACATCCTGGCCTGGTCGCCCCAGGCCCGGGGCCGCGGCGAGCGGGTGAACCGCACCCTGCAGGACCGCCTGGTCAACGAGCTGCGCGTCGCCGGCTGCGCCACGGTCGAGGCGGCGAACCGCTATATCGAGGAGGTCTTCATCCGGCGCTACGACGAGGCCTTCGCGCGGGCGCCGCAGGACCCCGCATCGGCCTTCGTCGCCTGTCACCAGGTCGACCTCGAGCAGATCCTGTGTCTCGAGGACGAGCGCTGCGTCGGAAAGGACAACACCGTGTCGATGGACGGCCTACGCCTCCAGATCGACAAGCAGCCCGGGCGCCGCACCTGCGCCGGCCTGCGGGTACTACTGCGCCGTCACCTCGACGGCGGCTTCTCGGTCTGGTACGGCCCGCGCCGCTTCGGCCGTTACGACCCCGAGGGTCGGCTCGTCCGGCCCCGGCCTATGGACGCTGCCGGTCCTGTGGACGCGAAAAGGCGCGCCCACAAGGACCTTGGACGACGGCGCAAAACCGCCGTCGTCCACAGCGCCCACAGGCCAACCACGGCCAACACTCACGCTTGGTGAAGGTTCAGGACAAAAGCGGACAGATCACTTGTCAAACCAAACCGGACACTTCACTTGCTAACAACAGATCGGCGCCTCACACTCCGCGAGTCGGCTCATTTCGACTTCAGGCCACAATGAGGGAAAACTGAGGGAGGACCGAGCCGCAAGATTCAGGGGCAGTATGCTGCCGGGCCTGCCTGCTGAGCCCGAGGCCACACCCATGACTTGATTTGGTGGAGGCGGCGGGAGTCGAACCCGCGCCACCTCAAAACGCTAACTGGCTGATGGCGCGCGACTTTTCGTCCTAACTGTCTGGAAATTCGTTGCCTTGTTGCCAATTCGTTGTGCTCTGGAGTGCTCTGCTGTGCTCTGGAGTGCTCCCCAGTTTTGGAGACATGTTGGAGACGACGCTCGTGGTCACCCCGCGAGGAGCAAAGCTGTCGAACGTGCTCGTCGGCTGCCTCGATACCGCCCACCTTCCGCGCTCTACTCTCGCTGGGGCAGTACGCGGATCTGATCGGTGCCGGAGAAGGAGTGGCCGTCCACCGTGCCGGTGACAGTGACCGAAATGTCGTCGCCTCCGGACACGGCCAGCTCCACCGCCGCCCAGTTGAACTTCACCATCAGGCCGGGGACGCCGTTGCCGTCGTGGTCACCGAGAGCGGTCGGAGCCGCCGGGTCCACAGGCACCGTGCCGTTCAGCCGGATCGCCGAGATGTCGATGGCGCTGGCGGCGAGGGGTGAGGCCGGCTCGAGGAAGCCCGTCACCCAGCGGCCCCGGGAGACCAGGTTGAGGGTGCTGGGGGTCAAGTCGAACGTCATCGGGAGTGGCGCGGGGCCAAACTTCTGGATGCGGGAGAGGCGGTAGTCCGTGACGTAGACGTTGCCGGCGGCGTCAGTCGCCACTCCGGAGGGCTCGAGGAATTGCCCGTCGCCGGTGCCAAATGAGCCCCACTGGGTGAGGTAGGTGCCCGTGCCGGTGAACTTCTGGATACGGTAGTTGAAGTTGTCCGCAACGTAGACGTTGCCGGCGGCGTCCGTCGCCACTCCGGAGGGATATTGGAACTGCCCGTCGCCGGTGCCGTATGAGCCCCACTGGGTGAGATAGGTGCCCGTGTCGGTGAACTTCTGGATGCGGTTGTT
>CAZPNB010000101.1:0-4122 GCA_964587305.1 uncultured Spirochaetales bacterium
GATCTCCGGGTAGGAGCGGCCTTCGAGGAACGCCAGGCGCAGCACGTCGCGCTGCCCGTCCGGAAGGCGCTCGATCGCGCGCATCACGCGGAAGAGCTCCTGGCGCGCGGAAATCGACTCGATCTGATTGCCCGGTTCGGAGAAGCGCGCGAGCGCCTCGTCGGACGTCAACCGCACCGACGCGCGCCGGGGCTGCGCGTAGTAGCGACGCGCCGACAGTGTCTTCAGGTTGGCGATGCCGAAGATCCACGTCGTCACCGGCGACTCACCGCGATACGCGTCGGCATTGCGCCACACCTCGAAGAACACGTCGGTGGTGATCTCCTCGGCGAGCCCGTCGTCCGAGAGGCGCCGGCGCACGAACGCAAGCACCCGTTTGTAGTAGCGCTCGAAGATCACGCGATGCGCGGCCTGGTCGCGCTCGACCACGCGCGCCAGCAGGGCCCGGTCGGAATCCGCTCCGTCGTCCCGGACGGGATCGGCGGCAGGCGCGCTCGCCAGACCTCCGTGGACCACACGCAGCTGCGTCACTAGACCCCTCCGATGTAGCTGGCGACGGCAATCATCAGGACAACTCGCTCCTTCCTCGAAGCCTCGAGAATCCCGGCACGCGGGCATTTCTTTCGGGACCGTGAGGAGAGCGCACGCGGGCCCTGGAAGGAAGTTCCCTCTTGCGAGCCGGAGGTATCGGAAAAGTTTAGGTCGGAATACCCCGTAGAGATGAAAAAAATGCGATAAGTGCTCGGTTTGGAAGGAGAACCTCAAACGCCCACAAAATCCCAGCTACCCCGCAGGGGAGCGCGCGGGCAGGCGGGTGCCCCGCCGCGGCCCTTGGAGGTGCCCGTCCGCGCGCGGTAGTGTGCGCGCTCTCATCCGCTACCAGAGGATCATCCCCCGATGCCCGCGCTGCTGACCGAGAAGGACGGCCACATCCTCACCGTCACGCTGAACCGCCCGGAGAAGCGGAACGCCGTCAACGCCGAGGTGCTGTGCGGCCTCTCGGACGCCTGGCACCGGCTCGACGAAGACGACGAGCTGCGCGTCGCGATCCTCACCGGCAACGGCCCGGTGTTCTGCGCCGGGATGGACCTGTCGGTGATCCCTAAGCTGCGCGCCGGCAAGGCCGACGACGAGTACGAGGAGAGGCTGCTGAAGGAAGGCGCCGTGATCTTCGACGGCTGGCTCAAGACCTACCGGCCGAAGAAGCCGGTGATCGCCGCCGTCGAGGGCTACGCGCTCGCCGGCGGCACCGAGATCCTCCAGGGCACCGACATCCGCGTCGCGGCCGAAGGCGCGGAGTTCGGCGTGACCGAGGTGCAGCGCGGCCTGTTCCCGATGGCCGGTTCGACGGTGCGCCTGCCGCGCCAGCTGCCCTACACCGTCGCGGTCGAGATGCTCGTCGCCGGCACGTCGATCAGCGCGCGCCGCGCGTACGAGCTCGGCCTGGTCGGCCACCTGGTCCCCGACGGCCAGGCACTCGCGAAGGCGCGAGAGATCGCGCAGCGAATCGCCGAGAACGGCCCGCTGGCGGTGAAAGCGATCATGGCCACGATTCGCGAGACCGCGACGCTGCCGGAGAGCGAGGCGTTCGCGATCGAGATGAGGCACGGGATGGTGGCGATGGCTTCGGAGGACGCCGCCGAGGGCCCGCGCGCGTTCCTCGAGAAGCGCAAGCCGGTGTTCAAGGGGCGCTAGAATGGCGCAACCCATGGAAGCCGATTCTCCTCGCTCCGCGGCGCCCGCCGGCGATACGCTCAACCTGGCGAAGCTGATCCCCGAGCACTTCGCGCGCTTCTTCGCGTTCTTCAGGCCCGGCCACATCGAGGGGATCGTTCCTTCGCGCATCAAGGAGCTGGCGCGGCTCAAGGTCGCGGCGATCAACCAGTGCGATACCTGACTGTTCGCGCGCTACGCGTCGGCGACGCGTGAAGGGCTCGACGAAGAGACGATCCGCCAGATCCACCGCCCCGAGGCGGAGCGCGACCTCTCGCCGCGCGAAGCGCTTGCGGTGCGCTTCGCCGAGCGCGCCGCGCTCGATTTCCGTCGCGTCGACGCGGCGTTCAAGGCGGAGCTCCGCGCGCATTTCAGCGACGCGGAGATCGCCGAGCTCGGGATGATGATCCAGCAGTACATCGCCCTCGGGCGCCTGCTGGTGATGGCCGGCGGGCACAAGCTGGCGTGCGAGATCTACGTCCCGGAGTACTGATCGTTACGAGCCGATCGCTCGTCATTTGTCCAGCCAGCTCGGAACCGGAAGCCCCTTCGAACGCAGGAACACCGGGTTGAAGAGCTTGCTCTGGTAGCGGGTTCCGTAGTCGCATAGCACCGTCACGACGGTGTGGCCGGGGCCGAGATCGTTGGCCAGCCGGATTGCGCCGGCGACGTTGATGCCGCTCGAGCCGCCGACGCACAAGCCCTCGTCCTTCAGCAGGTCGAAGACGATCGGCAGCCACTCGGGGTCGGGGATCTGGTAGGCGTCGTCGATCGGGGCGCCGGCGACGTTGCCGGTGACGCGACCCTGACCGATCCCCTCGCTGATCGAGCTGCCCTCCGACTCGAGCTTGCCGTGCTTGATCCAGTGGAACATCGCGGCGCCCATCGGGTCGGCGGCGACGATCCGGACGTTCGGGTTCTTCGACTTCAGGAACTCGCCGACGCCCGCCAGCGTGCCGCCGGTGCCGATCGCGCAGGTGAAGCCGTCGACCCTGCCGTCGGTCTGCGCCCAGATCTCGGGGCCCGTCGAACGGAGGTGACCGTTGCGGTTGCTCGGGTTGTCCCACTGGTTGGCGTACAGGACGCCGTTCGGCGCGCTCTTCGCCAGCTCGGCTGCCAGGCGCTCAGCCTGGTGCACATAGTGGTTCGGGTCCTTGAACGAGACGGCCGGCACACAGCGCAGCTCGACGCCGCACAGGAGCAGCATGTCTTTCTTCTCCTGGCTCTGCGTCTCGGGCATCAGGATCACCGTCCGGTAGCCGCGGGCGTTGCCGACCAGCGCAAGGCCGATGCCGGTGTTGCCGGCGGTGCCCTCGACCACGACGCCTCCGGGCTGGAGGTCTCCGCGCGCCTCGGCGTCGAGGATCATGTACTTCGCGGCGCGGTCCTTCACCGAGCCGCCCGGGTTCAGGAACTCGGCCTTGCCGAGCACCGTGCAGCCGGTCAGCTCGGAGGCACGGCGCAGCACGATCAGCGGCGTATTGCCGACGGCGTCGGTGAATCCGTCTCGAACGTCCAACCGCGACTCCTTTACAGGCGGGGAACTATGCCAGACCCGCGGCGCGGCGGATCGTGGCCACGTCGCGCGGGTCCAGCGGCAGCTCGAGCGCGAGCGTTCTCGCGCGTTCACTCATCTTGCGCAGCGTCTTCGCGGTGACGTCGAGCAGTTTCTCGTCGCTGAGGCGCAGGGCGATCTCGCGGTACTGGGTCTCCAGGAACACCAGACACAGCGCGTCCTCGAGCACCTGCGCGTCGGCGTCACCGCGTGCGAGGCCGCGCTTGTGCAGCAGGTCGGACACGCGGCGAACCACCGCCGCTTCGTAGCCCTGCGCAGCCAGGATCGCGGCGGTCTGCTCGGCGTGGAGATCCTGGAGCGCGCGACGCCAGCGCAGGTATCCCTCGCGCCCTTCGGGATACTGGGCGCGCGGAATCGCCCAGCGGCGCAGGTGGTGCGCGCGGCCGGCGAGCTGCAGCGCCTCGCTCGCCGCAGGCGCGAGCTTTCCGATCCACTCCGAGACGAGCTCGGCGTGCGCCTGCTCCTTCGGGCGCCGCTCGCCGCGCACGACGATCGTGTGCGGATCGCCGACGTTGGCGGCGTCGATGGCCGCGAGCGCTCTCCGCAGCCGCTCTTCGCTCATCCGCTGCGCCTCAGTACGGGGTGAGGCTCGGATCGATCCGCTCGATCCAGGCGAGGATGCCGCCGTTCACGTTCCAGGTGTTCGCGAAGCCGGCGCCGCGCATCACCTTCACCGCATTCGCGCTGCGTCCGCCCGAGCGGCAGTGCACGACGATGTGAGCGGAGCGGTCGAGATCTTCGAGCCGGCTCGTGAGCGTGCCGAGCGGGATCAGCTCGCCGTCGAGGTGGCAGATCTCGTACTCGTGCGGCTCGCGGACGTCGATCAGCACGAA
>CAZPNB010000102.1:0-5264 GCA_964587305.1 uncultured Spirochaetales bacterium
AGCGTCGCGACCGCATCGGCGACGCTCCGCTCGCGCGCCCAGTCGGCGACCAGCGCATCCACTTCGCCGCGGCGCGCGATCCGCGCGACGACGGTCGCATAGCGCTGGTCCGCGCCGAGCTCGGAGCGTCCGAGCAGATCGGCGAGCCGGCACCAGTGCGAATCGAGCAGCACGCCGGCCAGGATCAGACCGTCGCGGCAGCGGTAGGTGTTCGCCGGCGCGGCGACGCGGAACTGGTTGCCCAGGCGGGGTAGTGCGGCGCCCATCGCGCCGAGCGTCAGAAATCCCGTCGACTGGAAGAGCATCGCGTCGAGCAGCGCCACGTCGATGTGCTGTCCTTCGCCGGTGCGATCGCGGTGGCGCAGCGCGGCGAGCGCGGCGAGCGCCGCGTGCACGCCCGCGAGATCGTCGGCGAGGAACGTCGGCGACTTCACCGGCTCGCCGTCGGGCGAGCCGTTCAACGACAGAAACCCGCTCGCCGCCTGCGCGAGCGGGTCGTAGCCGACGCGATCGTGGTCGGGGCCCCACTGGCCGAAGCCCGAGATCGACACGTAGACGACGTCGGGTCGCACCGCGCGCACGGCCGCATAGCCGATGCCCCACGCGTCGGCCGTCCCGGGCCGGAAGTTCTCGATCACGATGTCGCACTGCGCGGCGAGGCGCAGGAACAGCGCGCGACCGGCGTCGCCGTGCAGATCGAGCGCCAGACTGCGCTTGTTGCGGTTCACCGTCTCGTGCATGAACGACAGCGGCGGGTCGGTGCCGGGCAGGAACGGTGGCGAGCGGCGCGCGACCTCACCGCCGGGGTGCTCCACCTTCACGACGTCGGCGCCGAAGTCGGCGAGCAGGCAGCCGCACATGGGACCGGCCCAGGTGGTGGTGGCTTCGAGGACGCGCAGGCCGGCGAGCGGCCCGGCGCCGTCGGCGCGCGCGTCGCGGAAGAATGTGGCCTTGTCCATGCGGGGACCTCCGTGCGCGGGTCGAACCGGAACGAGGGGCCCTATCGCTGCCGCCGGCGTCGGTGCGATTGCCGACCCCGATTCCGACTCTTTCCTACGATAAACGCGACCGCCAGCAGCGACGCGCACGCGTGTGGAAAATACGGAATCGTTGCCACGCCGAGCGATGGGACCTCCAGCGGGACTACGAAGGTAGCTACGACGGCAACGGTATGGGCGAGACGTTCGACAAGGCCGTGAACACCGCGCTCGGCAAGATTCTGGCGCGCCCCGCAAAAAACTTCACCGCCGCCGAATTCCGCACCGCTTGCTGCACGACGGCGGCTCCCTGAGCATGCGCTTGCACCCCGTTCGTGATCACGTTTGCGCGCTGGCGGATTCGACTTGGCGCGACGCCAGGAGGCGCAGCACCCGTCGCAGAACGGGCATCGGTCCGTGTTCCCATTCCAGCCAATCGCCGGCGAGCGCGGGCCGCTGGTGGCGTCGTCACCCCGCGACCCGTTTCGGTGCGGCGTCTTCATCCCAGTTCGGCCAGAGCAGCACGGCCGGGTGGACCTCGAGGGCGCGAGCGAGCTTCTCGGCTCGGTCGGCGCCCAGCGTGACGCGCCCGTTCTCGATGCTCGAGATCGTCGGCTGCGGGATACCGCTTGCTTCCGCGAGCTCGGCTTGCGTCATCTCCTGGAGCTCACGCGCGATGCGCACCGAATCTCCCGGAGCGAGCGCGACTCGCGTGCGGGCCGGGACGTACTTGATCGACTTCGACTTCTTGACCTTGGATGCCATCGGGTTGCCTCTTCCTACGATCGATAGTTGTGCGGCGTGATGCGTTCGACGTATACGGTCACCACGTCACCCTCGACGCGATACAGGACGCGCCATTTCTGGCTGAGCCGCGAGGAGCGTAGATGAGCGAGCTTCCCGGCTAGCTTCTCGTCATGGAACGACTTGATGGCCCGGAGTCCGTGAGGCCCGGACTGACGAACGATTGCGCACCAAAAAGCGTATTTCTCCGCGACCTGCGGCAGGAGCTTGTCGAGGGTCTTCGCGGCGTCGTGTTCCTCCACGATCGTCCACATGCTCTCTAGCATATATTCCCTGCAGGCAATGGTCTACATCCAGGGCCCACTCGCTGCGGTCACGAGCCACCTGAGAAGCTCCACCGCCAGTGAAAGCGGGCGCGTGTTTCGGCAGTGAGAACATCCCGTTTCGACTGAGCTCCGATGGCTTCTACGTCCTTCGCGACCTTCTGTAAGCGGCAAATCAGCGAGATGTGGAACCCGGCGCCGCGATGTCGGGCGCTGTGCTACACCGTCGCCCGATCATCGCTCGGGAGGCGACCATGCACGAGACGTTCGTGGGCTGGCTGCTGGTGGACAGCAACTCTGTCTTCACCAACCTCGCGCTGCTGATCGGACGCGTCGCGATTGGTGGGTGCTTCGTCGTTCACGGTCTGGGCAAGCTCGGCGTGGTCGGCACCGGGAGCATGTCGGGCTTCGTCGAGTGGTTGGAGAGTCTCGGTGTGCCGATGGCTCCGGTCCAGGCGCGCATGGCGATGCTCTCCGAGATCGGCGGCGGAAGCGCGCTCGCGCTCGGGCTCTTCGCGCGTCCCGCCTGTCTGCTGTTGATCTTCACGATGGGGGTGGCGGGGCGGATCGGTCACAAGGGCGCGGGATATCTGATCACCAACGATCCGCAGGGCGCTGAGTACACGATCAACCTCGCGGTGATCTGCGCGGTGTTCCTGCTGCTCGGGCCCGGCACGCTCTCGATCGACTACTGGCTCTGGTCCTGAGCCGCCAGCGCGTCGCGCGCTCGCTCGGCCGCGGCGCGGACGCTGGCGTCGCGGTCGTTCGCCGCGGCGCGCTCGAGTGCCAGGCGCGCGTCGGTGGGGGCGGCGCCGAGCGCGCCGAAGGCCGTCGCGGCGACCCGCCGGCACGCCGGGTCGGGGTGGGTCGCCAGCACCTCGGCGAGGTGGCCCCACACCTCGCGCGTGGGGGCGCGGAGCCCGGCCAGCCCGGTCAGCGCGAGCCGCTGGAGGCCGGGATCGGGATCGCGGCTCGCGGCGAGGTGCGCGCGCACCGTCTCGGGGGAGTCGGGCTCGAGCTCGCGCAGCGCGGTCAGCGCGATCCGCCGCACGCGTGCCGGCTGGTCGGATCCGGCGAGATTCCGCACGACAGGGGCCACCTCGTCGTGCAGACGCGCGAGCTCGACCAAGAGGCGCGCCGCGCGCCAGCGCGCGTCGCCCTCGGCATGGCCGAGCGCGGACACGACCGCGGGCAGCAGCTTGACCGGCGGCGGCTCCAGGCGCGCCCACGTCCAGGCGGCCTCGAGCCGTTGGCGCGGGTCCTCGCTGCGCAGCCCGGAGCGGAGTGCGACGAGCACGGCCTCGTGATCGCGGCCGATCCGCTCGAGCGCGCGCGTCGCGGCCCGCACCACCCGCGCGTCGCGGTCGCCGAGCGCGCCGACCAGTGCTTCCACGAGCAGCACTGCTGACGGGTCTGCGGCGGCCGCCTCGCACGCGGCGCGGCGTTCGTCTGCCGCCGCGCTGCGCAGCGCGGCAATCACCGGGTGCTTCACGCGATCTCCCAGCGGGCGTCGAGCGGCGCCGCGCCGATCCGCCGCACGCGCAGTTCGCGCTCGAGCTTGCGCAGGTGCGAGCACACCGAGCTTCGCGCCGGCAGGTGAAGTGCTTTCGGGTAGGCCGCGTACACGCGCGCGACGATGTCGGGGATGGTCGCGAGGCCGGACCGCAGCGCGTCGAGGATCTCCTGCTCGCGCCGCAGCCGGTGGTCGATGTACTCGCGCAGCTTTCCGCACCCGTCGCGGATCACCGGGCCGTGCGCCGGGTAGATCACCGAGGGCGCTTCGGCGAGCAGCCGTTCCAGCGAGCGCAGGTAGTCGAGCAGATCGCCGCCCTCGGCCGGGATCACCGTGGTTCCGACGCCCAGCACGTTGTCGCCGGAGAAGATCGACCCCTCCTCCTCGAGCGCAAAGCACAGGTGGTCCTCGGCGTGGCCGGGCGTGTGCAGCGCGCGCAGCGTGGCGCCCTCGGTGCGCACCACGTCGCCGTCGTCGATCGGGGTGAGCGCGTCCGGCCACGGCGCGTCGAGGCCGGCGTGCGGGCGCTTCGATACGCGCAGCGCGCCGTGGCGCTCGATCACGTCCGCTGCGCCGCCGATGTGGTCGAGGTGGCCGTGCGTGAGCACGATCTCCTGGATGCGACACCCCGCGCGCTCGAGTGCATTCGCGAGTACCGGCAGGTAGGCGGGCACGCCCTGGCCGGTATCGAGCAGGATCCGCTCGGCGCCGGTGCCGACCAGATAGGTGTTGGTGCCGGGCCCGGTGAAAATGCTTGGGTTCTTCCCCAGCGCCACGGTCACGCGCGGCGACCAGACGTCGACGTCCGGCAGCTCGACCCCGATCAGTGTCGCCGGCGCGCCGCTCATCCTTCGCCCGCCACCGTCATGCGCGCCACCCGCACGGAGGGCGACCCGACCCGCGACAGCCAGAGGAGATCGCTGCCGATCGCGTCGATCCCGGTCAGCATGTCGGCGAAGTTGGCGGCGATCGTGATCTCCTCGACGGGGAAGGCAATCGCGCCGTTCTCGATCCAGAGCCCCGCGGCGCCGCGCGAGTAGTCGCCGGTGACCGGGTTGAAGCCCATCCCGATCAGCTCCGTCACCAGCAGGCCGCGCGGCGTGTCGGCGATGATCTCGTCCTGCGAGGCAGAGCCCGGCGCGAGCCCGAGGTTGGTCGCGCCGACCCCGGGCGCGCTGGAGGCCGAACGGGTCGCGCTGCCGGTCGATCGGCCACCGACCTTGCGCGCGGAGTAGGTGTCGAGCAGGTACGACGCGAGGCGCCCGCGCTCGATCACGGCGGTCTGCCGCGACGGCAGGCCCTCGCCGTCGAACGGGCGGCTGCCGAGGCCGGCCGGGCGGCACGCGTCGTCGACGAGCTGCACTGCGTCGCTGGCGATCCGCTGGCCGAGCTTCCCAGCCAGGAAGCTCGTGCCGCGGTACACCGCATAGCCGCTGACGAGGCCCGCCACCTGGCGCCACAGGCTCGCCGCGGTCAGCGGATCGAAGATCACCGGCACGTCGCAGGTGGCCACCTTGCGCGCGCCGAGGCGGCGCAGCGCGCGCAAGGCAGCGCGCCGTCCGACCGCCTCGGGCGACTCGAGGCCGGCGAGGCTGCGCGCCGCAGTCATCCAGTAGTCGCGCTGCATGCTGCCTTGGCGCGCGCGATCGGCGAGGCGCTGAGCGCGTGGAACGCCGCACCGTACTCGCCGAGGAAGCCCGCGCTGTT
>CAZPNB010000103.1:0-8240 GCA_964587305.1 uncultured Spirochaetales bacterium
CGCCTCGGCCAGGCCCACCAGCAGGCCCACCGCGGGCGTCCACGAGGTCTGGTCGGTCGGCAGCGCCTCGAGCTCCTTGTCGAGCGAGAAGTAGTAGTGGGGCGATCGGGCGGTCAGCATGAAGCGCTGCGCGCGGTCGGAGAGCGCGAGGAACGCGAGCCCCGGCGGCATCATGAAGGCCTTCTGTGAGCCGGAGATCACCACGTCGAGCCCCCAGGCGTCCATCGGCAGGTCGTAGACGCCAATCGCGGTGATCGCATCGACCACGATCAGGCGATCGCCGGAGCGCCGCACGATCTGCGCGATCTCCTGCACCGGGTGGCGCACCGCCGTGCTCGTCTCCGAGGCTTGCAGGTACACCGCCTTGATCTCGGGATTCGCGTCGAGCGCGGCAGCGACCGCGCCCGGATCGACGGCCTGTCCCCAGGTGACGTCGATGCAGGTGGTTCGCACGCCATAGGCCTCGCAGATCTCCTGCCAGCGCTCGCCGAACTTCCCGCCGCGCACGACGAGCGCGTGGTCTCCGGGCGAGAGCAGGTTCGAGACCGCCGCATCCATCGCGCCGGTGCCCGACGCCGCGAACAACAGCACCGGACTCTCGGTCTGGAACAGGCGCTGGAGCCCTCGTCTGCACTGCGCGAAAACAGGCAGGAAGTCCGGTGCGCGATGATTGATCACCGGCTGGGCCATCGCGAGCAGAACGCGCTCCGGAACCGGCACCGGCCCCGGAGTGAAGAGGCGTCGCTTCAACATGGATGCGGTAGAGCTCCCGGCGCTGATCGAGGATTGGGAGGGGTTCATCGCCGGCGCGCGTCGCAGTCTGCAAGCGCGGCCGGCGCGCGGCGGAAAAAACGCGCAAAGTCGCGAGTTTTACGGAGCGCATCCGGGGTGTCAACGAAGCCCGTGCGAGGTTAGCTTGCACGCGCGATGGACGAGCTGCCCGATCCGCTTCGCATCGAGCCGCGTGGACCGCTCGACGCCCGGGTGCGCGTGCCCGGATCGAAGAGCGTCACCAACAGGGCGCTGCTGGTGGCTGCGCTCGCCGACGGGGAGAGCACTCTCTCCGGTGGGCTCGCGAGCGACGATACGCGGGTGATGGTCGCGTCGCTGATCGCGCTGGGCTGCGCGGTCGACACCGATCGTGAGCCCTGGCGGGTGATCGGCAGCGGGGCGCGGCTGCACGCGCCCGCGGCTCCCCTCTTCACCGGAAACTCCGGAACCACGGCGCGGTTCCTGACCGCCGCCGCTTGCCTGGCCGACGGCCCGGTCACGATCGACGGCAGCGCGCGGATGAGGGAGCGCCCGATCGACGACCTGACCCGAGCGCTCGAGCAGCTCGGCGCCGCGTGCCGGGTGGAGGGTGCCGGTGGCTGTCCGCCGGTGCGCGTCGCCGGTGGCGGCTTGCGCGGCGGCGAAGCCACGATCGACGCGCGACGCTCGAGCCAGTACGTCTCTGCGGTGCTGCTGGCGGCGCCCTACGCAGCGCGCGACGTCACGCTGCGCTTCGAAGGGGGCGCGCTGGTGTCGCGCCCCTACGTCGATCTCACCCTCGATGTGATGCGCGCGTTCGGCGCCCGCACCGACTGGACCTCCGAAGGCACGCTGCATGTGACCGCGGGCACCCGCTACCGCGCGCGCTCGTTTGCGATCGAGGCCGACGCCTCGTCGGCCGCCTATCCCTTCTGCGCCGCGGCGATCGCCGGCGGTCGGGTCCGGGTGCAGGGGCTCGATCCCGGCACGCGTCAGCCGGATGTCGGAATCCTGGGCCTGCTGGAGCAGATGGGCTGCCGCGTGGCGAAGGGATCGGACTGGGCCGAGGTGCGCGGCCCGCAGGATCGGCTCCGTGGCATCGACGTCGACATGAACGCGCTGCCGGATGCCGTGCTCGCGCTGGCCGTGGTCGCGCTCTTCGCCGAAGGGCAGACCCGGATCCGAAACGTCGGAAACCTGCGGATCAAGGAGACCGACCGGCTCGCGGCGCTCGAGACCGAGCTGCGAAAGCTCGGCGCCCACGCCCGGGCCGAGGCCGACTCGCTGACGATCGAGCCCGCCCCGCTGCGGCCAGCCGCGATCGACACCTACGACGACCACCGCATGGCGATGGCCTTCGCGCTGGCCGGGCTCCGACAGCCCGGGGTCCTGATCCGCGACCCGGGCTGCGTGTCCAAGACGTGGCCCGGCTACTTCGACATGCTCGGGAGCCTCTGACATGGGGGGCTTGATCCAGCGCTCGGGCGGGTCGATCAGGACTCCGTGACCGGTGAGAGCGCGGCGACCGCTTCTTCCAGCGCAGTGTGGCCCGCCATCGAGGCGGTGGGCCTGACGCGCCGCTTCGGCGCCCGCGTCGCAGTAGACGGGCTCGACCTGACGATCCCACGCAACGCCGCGTTCGGGCTGCTGGGCGCCAACGGCGCCGGCAAGACCACCTTCCTCCGGCTGGTGGCCGGACTCCTGCTCCCGAGCCGCGGCCGCGTGCGGGTGAACGGCCTGTGTCCGGTGCGCGAGGCCCGCGCGGTGCAGCGCGGGCTCGGCTTCGCGGTGGAGACCGGACGGCTGTATCCCGAGCTTGGGGTGGCGGGCTTCCTGCGCTTCGCGGGCAGCGCGCGCGGCCTGTCGGGCAACGCGCTCGCGGATGCGATCGAACGGGTGGTCGACGGCTTCTCGCTCGGCAGCGTGACCCAACGCCTCGTCGGTCATCTGTCGAAGGGCACTCAGCAACGGATCGCACTCGCCCAGGCGCTGCTCCACGACCCGCCGCTGGTGATCGTGGACGAGCCGACCGGCAGCCTCGACCCGCTGCAGCGCCGTGAAGTCTGGTCGGCGCTGGCCGGCCTCGTGGGCCGACGCACGCTGTTGATCTGCACCCACGACCTCGAGGAGGCACGCGCGCTGTGCGCGCGGGTGGCGGTGCTCCGCGCGGGCCGGCTGGTCGCGGAAGGCGCGACCGACGTGGTGCTCGGAGGCGACGACGCGCTCGCGCTGTTCCGATCGGCGCCCGGAGCGGCGCCGGGGCGCCGCGCGTGACCCCGCTGCTGGCGCTCTGCCGCAAAGAGCTCGCGAGCCTGTTCGGCTCGACCGCCGTCTATCTGACGCTCACCGGTGTCGCTCTCGTGTCGGCGCTGATCTTCTTCGATCACCTGCGCCTCTACAACCAGATGCTCTTCGTCTACGCGAGCTCCACGATGGGTGGCTTCGAGACCGACACCATCCCCGACTACGTGAACTTGTGGGACACGGTGTTCTTCCCGGTGATGGAGACGCTCGGGCTGACCCTTTGCGGCGCAGTGCCGCTGTCGACGATGCGCGCCTTCGCGGAAGAAAGGTCGCGCGGCACCGACGAGCTTCTGCTCACCACGGCGCTCGCGCCGGGCCAGATCGTGCTCGCGAAGTTCGCCGTCACGTTCGCGTTCGTCGCGCTGATGATGGTGGCGAGCTTCGTCTATCCGGCCGCCGCGATCGAGCGCGGCGGACTCGGCGCACAGCATCTGGCCGCCGTCTTCGTGGGCCTGTTGTTGCACGGAGTAGGCGTCGCCTCGATCGGGCTGGCCTGCTCGGCCTTCACGTCGAGCCAGCTCACCGCCGCCGTCTCCGCGTGGGCCGTCGCCTTCGTGCTGTGGGACTTCGCCTGGATCGCGCCGTTTACCAGCGAGCCGGTCGCGGCGACCCTCGACGCGATCGCGCTGCGTCCCCGCTACGGCCACATGGCCGAAGGCTTCGTCGTGATCGCCGACGTTGCGTACTACTTCGGGCTCGCAATCGTCGGAATGGCGATCGCGCGGCTCTCGTTCGACCTGCGGCGCATCGGCACGTGACGGGGCAGCTCGCGCTCGCCGGCTGCATCGCGCTCACGTTCGGGCTCGGGGCCTACCGCGCGACCGATCACTTCGGAGCTTTCAGCGCGATCAACGTCTGGCTCGGAACCGGCGCGCTCGCGGTCGCACTGGCAACCGGCGCGGTGCGGCGGATCCGCTGGGGCAGCCCCGATTCGCGCCGGCTGCTGCTCCGCGGCGGCGGGCTGACCGCACTCGCGGTGGCGGTGGCCGTCGGACTCGAGCGCGCCGCCGACCGGGCCGATCTCCGCTTCGACTGGACGTTCGAGGAGCGCTTCGAACCCGCGCCCGCCACCCGCAGAGCCCTCGCGGAGCTGTGCGGACCGGTCGAGATCCTGCTCTTCTATGACCCGCGCGACCCACGCATCCGGCGCACGCGACTCCTCGTCGAAACCCTCGCGAGCTACGGCGACGTCTCGCTGCGGGAGCTCGAGCTGGGCGCGGCGCCCGAGGAGGTGGACCGCTTCGGCGTCGGCAGCTCGAACAGCCTGGTGATCCGGCTGCGCGATGCCGCGGGGTCGGGCGCTCATCGCCTGGCCGAGCGCCCCAGCGAGGGCGCGATCTACGAGGCCCTGTACGGGCTGTGCGCGGCGCGCGGCGGCGAGATCCTCACTCTCCGCGGCGAAGGCGAAGGCGATCTCGAGCGCAGCGATGACGTCGGCTATTCCGGCCTGGCGGCTGCGCTCGCGACCGAGGGCTATGCGGTGCGCAGTCAGATCACGACCTCACTCGAAGCGGTGCCGGAGGACGTCGACGCCGTGCTCGTGATCGCGCCCCAGCGGAATCTTCAACGGTCGGGCCTCGCCGCACTCGAGCGCTTCCTCGGGCGCGGCGGTCGGCTGATCGCTCTGCTCGAGCCGGGCGGTGACTCCGGGCTCGAGGCGGTCCTCGCGCGCTGGGGGATCGACGGCAGCCCGTCGCTGTTGCACGACCCGGTCGACGGAGCGCAGGGCCCCGAGCGTGACGACGCCGCGATCGTCGCCTACCACTACGATCGGCATCCGATCGCGGCACAGCTCGACCGCAATCGGATGACCTACTTCTCCGGCGCGCGCGCGTTCCGGCTGCGCAAGCCCGAGGCGTTCGACGAGCTGTCCGGCGTGGTGCTGTCGAGCCCGGAAGCCTGGCTCTCGGCCGATCCGATCCGGCGTGACAGCCGCGGCAAAGCTGTCCCGAGCCCGAGTGTGCGGCGCGACTACTTTGCCATCGCCATCGCGGGCCGTTATGTCCGCGACGGGCGCGAGACGCGCATCTTCGCGGTCGGCGACGCCGACTTTGCGTCGAACCGACACCTGCGCACGCTCTACAACCTCGACCTCGTGATGAACGGCGTGCACTGGGTGCTCGCGCGCGAGCCCGAGATCACGCTGCGGCCCAAGATCCGCGACACGGTGCAGTTCCCGCTGCCGGCAACCGACTCGCTGCGCACGCTCTACGGAGTGGGCCTGCTGTTGCCCGAGCTGCTGCTGATCGCCGGCGGCGCGGTCTGGATCCGGCGCCGCGCCGCATGACCGGTGCCCGAGGAGCGGCACGCAGGGTGGCTCTGATTCGTGCCGATCTGCGACGAAGGCTATCGGCTCGCGTGGATCAACACGCGCGGGCCGTTCCGCTCCTCCCTCCGCTCGGACACCTCGACGTCCGCGAAGCCACAGTCGTGCACGAGCTCGATCAGATCCGCCTCGCGCAACCACTTGGCGTGATCGGACATTCCGGCGAACGGCGCCGATCGGCCGCCTTCCGAAAATGGATAGTAGGCGTACTGCCTCCCGTCGCATCGGTAGTGCTCGAGCCGCGCACCCGGAGGAGCCACGTGCGTGTCGAGCATCAGCGCTTCGCGCGTGATCGCGCAGATCTCGCGGAGGTGGCCGACCGGGTCGAACAAGTGGTAGAGCACGCCCACGTGATGCAGGACATCGCACTCGAGAGCGATCTGTTCCGGCAGCCCCTGGTCGAGATCGACGCGGTATGCCTCGATCGGACGCTGCAGCATCGCGCAGCGCACCAGCGTCTTGACGACGTTCTCGATCCGGGAGTCGATCGCGATGACCCGCTTCGCGAGCCCAGCCAGGGCAGCCGTGTGAATCCCTTCGAAGCAACCCACCTCGAGCACGGTCGCGTTCGCCAGCGGATGGCGCGCGTCGAGGGCCACGATGCGCGGGTCCGGAATGATCTGCGCCTCCGCACGCTTGGTGACCGAATAGCGATCTCCGAAGCGCCGCCCGCCGGAATCGACGATGAACGACGCCCAGGGGAGCAGCGCGTTCAGCCGCTCGAGCTCGTCATCCGGAAGCAGCTCGATCCCCGGTATCGAGAGCCGGTGCGCGTCGTAACCCCGGAGCGGCAGCACGGCCCCCGCCTCCTCGGAGCGGGAGGCGCCGCGCCGAGGCCACCAACGCGATCTCCTCTGCTTCATCGCGTCGAGAGATAGCGAGGCTCGAGCACCTCTGCACCGTCTCCAACCCGCATCCGGCGGCGGCTATGCTAGCCGCGTTCCCCGTTCGGCTTCGTCGCCAGCGCGATCCCCTTCGCACCGGCCTGTTGAGCGACGTCGAGGATGTTCACGGCCTGCCCGAGCAGGACGGCCTTGTCTCCGCGCAAGATCACGATCTTCTCGCGCGAGCTTTGCAGCGCCGTAGACAGGGCCTGGTAGAGATCTTCGGCGCGGACCGAGACGTCGTTCACGGCGATCGCTCCATCTGGCGTCACCTCGACCGTCACGCCCTGCGGCGTGTTGTCGCTGACCTCCGCACCGGGCAGGTCGATGTTCTTGCCCTGATTGGCCACGACCGAGGTCGTGACCATGAAGATCACCAGCAGCACCAGAAAGACGTCGGTCAGCGGGGTGATGTTGATCTCGGCAACGACCCCGTCATCCGGGTTCTCGGCGTCATCGGGCCGGAACGAAGCCACTGGCCACCTCCGCACCCGTCGGGGCGTTCACCCCATGCGACCCCGACGACTCGAGGAACAAGAGCGCCTGCACGAAGCGCTCGCATGAGCGCGCGTAGGCGGCCGCGATCGCGCCGACCCGCGTCTGGAGATAGTTGAAGAACAAGAGCGCGATGATCGCGACGGCGAGGCCCGCCGCGGTGGCGATCAGTGCTTCGGAGATGCCCGCCGCCACCA
Organism: uncultured Spirochaetales bacterium; assembly: GCA_964587305.1. Lineage (GTDB taxonomy): Bacteria > Myxococcota_A > UBA9160 > UBA9160 > SMWR01 > JAHEJV01. The sequence goes on from CAZPNB010000103.1 coordinate 6,957, forward strand.
CCTCGAAGCCGCCGGCTCCGTGCTCGGCCATATCGCTGAACGCGCGAATGATGCCCACCACGGTGCCGAGCAGGCCGACGTAGGGCGCGAGTGAGCCGATCGTGCCGATCATCCACAAGCCGCGCTTCAGCTCGTAGGCGGCTTCCTGGCGCGAGGTCGAGAGCACCCGCTCGAGATCCTCGAGCGGCACGTTCCGCCAGCGCATCGCCTCGAGAAAGATCTTCGCGATCGGCTGCTCCGATCGCTCGCACTGCTTGCGCGCAGCGTCGAGATCCCTGCGGATGAGCGCCTCGATCGTGGACTTCGTCAGCGCGCGCGTCGCGTCGTGCAGGCCGCGGAAGCGCCAGATCCGCTCGAAGAAGATTCCGAGCGCGAGAACCGAGCCCAGCAGAAGTGGATAGGTGGTGATCCACCCCTGTTGGAACATCTCGAGCAGGTTTCCAGAGCTCAACGGACTCTCCTCCGTGCGACCGGGGCGGGCTTCGGGGCCTTTCGCCCGGTTCGGATTTTTCCTTTTCGCGTCAGCTATTTACCGAAAATTTTGCTGCAAGGCTATCGCCCCAACGCCGGTTTGACACCCCGTAGCCGCTCTCGTAGATTCGCCTCGGCACGAGCGCTCGACCCGATCCTTCGTCGCGCCGCGCCATCCACCTGAGCCGGGGCGAGTGATCTCGTGACCTTTGCGCCCAGGGATGGCACCCATAGAGGTCACTTCACGTTCATGGACCCGGCGCCGATGAGTTCTTGTCGCCCCGAGCGCTCTTCCCCCGAACGCCCGGAGCGGCTGTCGTCGCCCTCCTTGCCAGCACGAGCTGCGCGCAAACGATGAGCCAGCACATCCTGATCCTCGGCCAACGAAGGCGATCCAAGCGCAAGCGCGACCCGCTGGAGTACGTGATCGCCCGGCCGATCACCGCGGCGTTCGCGTACCCGGGCTACGCGGAGCCCGACGATGCCGGAAGCGCGCGCACCTTCCTCACCGGATCGATCTTCCTGCACGCGCTGGGATTCGGTGTGCTGCTGCTGCTCGCCAGCCTCGCGCCGGTGATCGAGGAGCGGATCATCGCGGTGCAGATCCTGAAAGAGATGCCGCCGAAGCCGGAGAAACCCGCCCCTGCTCCGAAGGCGCTCGCACAGCGGCGCAACCTTCCGTTCGCGCCGGCCGTGCAAACTGTATCACCGCAGATCGTGAACCCCCGGATCATCGCCGAGGCCGCCCCCTCGGTGGCTGCGGTGGCGCTGCAGATGGACGCGGTCAACACCTCGACCGCGCCGACCGAGATC
>CAZPNB010000104.1:0-3168 GCA_964587305.1 uncultured Spirochaetales bacterium
CAGCGGGGAAGGCGAGTATCCGGTCTGGTGAAGCAGCGCGTGACCCACCTCATGAGAAGTGCACGGAGCTCCCGATGACCGATTCCACAGCCGGCGATCTCGTACCCGTCCACGGTGGAGGGGCCGCGCCGGTCGACCGCATCGTCCCGCTCTCGCAGCGAAAGCGCTTCCTCGCGCAGGCCGAGTTGCTGCCGTCGCTGCGCGTCAACCGGGCCGACCTCTCGACCGTCCATCGCATTGCGGACGGCGCGCTCTCGCCGCTCACCGGACCGATGCGCGAGGAGGTCTACCACCGCGTGCTCGACGAGAGGCGCATCCTGGTCGGTCGCCACCCGTACGCGTGGACGATTCCGCTGGCGCTGCCGGTCACCGATGACGAAGCGGCTGCGCTCGCGCGCGGTGGCGCGGCGGCGGTGCGCGACGACGAGGGCTGCGTCGTCGCGATCCTGGACGACCTCGAGGTCTTCGCGTGGGACAAGCTGAAGTACGTGCGGCAGGTCTACCGCACCGACCGCTTCGACCACCCCGGTGGCCGCGCGGTCGAGCAGGATGTGCGCACGAAGCTGGTCGGCGGCGAGCTGCGCGCGCTGCCGCAGCCGGTGCACCCCGAGTACGGCGAGTACATGCTGTCGCCGCGCCTGACGCGCGCGCTGATCCGCGATCGCAAGTGGGAACGGGCGCTCGCGTTCCAGACGCGAAACCCGCTGCACCGCGCGCACGAGTACGCGCTGGTGGCGGGCGCGGAGCGGCTGACCGAAGGCGGTCACTTCACCGGCGTGGTACTGAACCCGTTGGTCGGCGAGCTCAAGGACGACGACGTGCCCGCCGTGGTGCGGATGCGCGCCTATCGCAAGCTGCACGACGATCGGCTGCTCGGACAGGGCGATCAAGACGAGGCGCTGTGGAAGGCGGTCGGCTGGGACCTCTCCGAGGTGTTCGAGCTGATCGGGCTCGACATCAAGATGTTCTACGGCGGACCGTCCGAAGCGGTGATGCACGCGATCTACCGCCAGAACTACGGCTTCAGCCACCTGGTGATCGGCCGCAAACACGCCGACGCGCCGTACGAGGACGGGAGCCCGATCTGGGGCGACTTCGACGCGCAGCAGATCTTCGACGAGCTCGCCGGCGAGCTGCACCTGGTGCCGTGCAACATCGGCTTCGCCGCGTACTACGAATCGCAGGGCCGCGTCGACCTCACCGACCGTCATCCCGGCGAGAAGCCGGTCAGCGTCAGCGGCACCGTGGTGCGCGAGCAGCTGCGCAGCGGCGAACGGCCCGACCCGCGGATCATGCGCCCGGAGATCGCCGACATCTTGATCGACGCGTTTCGAAGCTAGTCGTGCGAATCGGCGTGCCGCGCGAGACGAAGGTGGTCGAGTATCGCGTCGGCATGGTGCCGGACGGCGCCGCGGCGCTGTGCGCGGCTGGCCACGAGGTCTGCATCGAGCGCGGCGCGGGCGAAGACAGCGGCTTCTCCGACGCGCAGTACGCGAACCGCGGTGCCCGCCTGGTCTCGCGCGAGGAAGCCTGGTCGGCCGATCTGGTCGTCAAGGTGAAGGATCCCCTGCCGGGTGAGGTCGCGCTGCTGCGGCCCGGCGCGGTGCTGTTCACCTACCTCCACCTGGCGGCCAACCCGGAGCTCACCCGCCGGCTGCTCGACGCCGATGTGATCGCGATCGCGTACGAGACGATCCGCAACGCAGACGGCTCGTTTCCGGTGCTCGCGCCGATGAGCGAGGTAGCGGGTCGGCTCGCGGTGCAGATCGGCGTGTCGCTGTTGCAGAGGGACCGCGGCGGGAAGGGCCTGCTGCTCGGAGGGGTGCCCGGCGTGATGCGCGGCCGCGTCACGGTGATCGGCGGCGGGATCGTCGGCGTGAATGCGGTGCGCGTCGCGCACGCGCTGGGTGCCGAGGTCGACGTGCTCGACATCGACCTGAAGCGCCTCACGTACCTCTACGACATCTTCCGCGGCGAGCTGAACACGCTGTTCGCGAATCGCACCAACATCGAGCGCTCCGTGACGACGAGCGACCTGGTGATCGGCGCGGTCTACCTGGCGGGGCGCCGCGCGCCGACGCTCGTCAGCGAGGCGATGGTGCGCGCGATGGAGGCGGGCTCGGTGATCGCCGACGTGGCGGTCGATCAGGGCGGCTGCGTCGAGACGATCCACGCGACGACGCACGCGGACCCCACCTACGTCGTGCACGGCGTGATCCACTACGGCGTCGCGAACATGCCGGGCGCCGTGCCGCGCACCTCGACCTTCGCGCTGACGAATACGACGCTGCCGTACGTGGAGCGGATCGCGGCGCAGGGCGTCGAGGTGGCCGTGGCCTCCGATGACGCGCTGGCCCAGGGCTGCAACGTGTGGCGCGGCGCGCTGGTGCACCCCGGCGTCGCCGAGTCGGTCGGGATGCCCTACACGCCGCTCGCGTCGCGGCTGCAAGGCGCGTAGCGTGCGGGTGGCCGCTGCCGCGGAGCGCTCGGCGTGAGCGTGCTCGAGATCGTCCGCCAGGTGCGGCGGCACCTGGAAGAGAGCGGGCGCCTGTCCTACCGGATGCTGCGGCGGGAGTTCGCGCTCGATGACGACACGCTCGCCGAGGTGATCGAGGAGCTCGTCGACGTGCAGCGTGTTGCACGGCGAGAGGAGAACGCGCTCGCGTGGGCCGTGGACGCGACGCCGATCCGGGTCGCGGCGGAGCCGCCTCCGTCGCCGCGCCAGCGCGATCCGCGCACCTATACGCCCAAGCACCTCGCCGACAAGATCCTGCAATCCAAATCCGCGCTCGAAGGCGAGCGCAAGCAGGTCACTGTCTTGTTTGCCGACGTGCAGGGATCGCTCGAGCTCGCCGAGCAGCTCGACCCGGAAGCCTGGCACCGCATCCTCGAGCGCTTCTTCGAGATCCTGGCCGACGGCGTGCACCGCTTCGAGGGCACCGTCAATCAGTACACCGGCGACGGGATCATGGCGCTGTTCGGCGCGCCGATCGCGCACGAGGATCACGCGCAGCGGGCGTGCTACGCCGCGCTCCAGCTTCGCGAGGAGATCGGCCGCTACGCCACCGAGGTGAAGCGCGAGCACGGCCTCGGCTTCTCGACGCGGATGGGCATCCACTCGGGCGAGGTCGTGGTCGGATCGATCGGCGACGATCTGCGCATGGACTA
>CAZPNB010000105.1:0-3394 GCA_964587305.1 uncultured Spirochaetales bacterium
GCCCCGCCGCAGGATGCACCATGACCGACGCGTTCGACAGCGCGACGCTCCACCCGGGCAACCCAGAGCCGGATCCGCTGATCGGCAGCCAGATCCGCGACTTCCGCGTGCTGGAGCAGATCGGGCGCGGCGGGATGGGCACCGTCTACAAGGCAGAGCACCTGCTCTTGCGCGAGCCGCGCGCGCTGAAGGTGATGCGCGCGGAGCTCTTCCAGTCGGTTCCGAACGCGGTGGAGCGCTTCCAGCGCGAGGCGCGCATCGCGGTGAAACTCCGCCACCCGAACCTGGTGCTGCTCTACGACTTCTTCGTCGAGCGCGGCGACCATTTCCTGGTGATGGAGTACGTGGTGGGCCAGAGCCTCGCTGCGCTGTTGCGCGAACGCGGCGCGCTCTCGGTCCGCGAGGCGTGTCGGATCGGTATCCAGTGCTGCGCCGGCATGGCTCACGCCCACGGGATGGGAATCGTGCATCGCGATCTCTCGCCCGAAAACGTGATGCTCGCGCCCTCGGCGTCGGGCTTGTCGGTGAAGATCATCGACTTCGGCGTCGCGCGCGCGGTGATCGCGGTCCGCGAGCAGGGCTGGATCGGGGCGGACGCGGCGCTGACCGGCGCCGACGAGTTCCTCGGCAAGCCGCGCTATTGCTCGCCCGAACAGGCGGGGTCGCGGCGCCGCGGCGAGGCGATCGACCCGCGCAGCGACCTGTACACGCTCGGGCTGATCCTCTACGAGATGGTGACCGGCACGCCGCCGTTCCATTCCGACACCGCGCTCGGCTACTTGTCGCTGCACGCGCACCAGGCGCCCACGCCGCCGACGCAGCTCCGTCCCGACCTGTCGATCCCGGCCGGGCTCGAATCGGTGATCCTGCGCTGCCTCGAGAAGGACCGCGAGCGCCGCTTCGCGGGCGCCAGCGAGCTGGCCGCTGCGCTCGAATGGGCGCTCCGTTCGGGCGACCCGCGCGACGCACCGTTCGCGTGGGAGAAGGACACCGGTCAGCGCGCGCGCTCGAAGCGGATCCGGCGCAGCGGCCGGCGATCGCCGCGGGTGGCGATCGCGGCCGGCGCGGCGCTCGCGGTCGTGGCCGCCGGCACCGCCGCGCTGTGGGGGTTCGCGCGGCGCGAGGCGGTCGAGGCGATCGCGCCGATCACGGTCGTGCCGACTCCGCGCGTTCCGGGCGCGCAGCCTCCGAGAGTCGAGCCCGCGCGGCCTGCCGCACCACCGCCGGCGCCGGAGCCGGCGGCCCGCCCCAAGCCCCCTCCGATCGCCGCGGTGGAGCCCACGCCTTCTGTGGAGCCCGCGGCTGCTGTGGAGCCCGCGGCTCCCGAGCCCGCGCCGGTGGCGCGCACGGCCGAGCCGCGCCGCGCATCGGCGCCGGTGGATCGGCCAGAGCCGTCGATCGAGCGCGCACCACCCCGCACCGATCCCGGCGCCGCTGTGTTCGCGGATGCGGCGCAGATTCAGCGCGCGTTCGACGACGCGCTCGCGTTCGAGGGCTCCCACGATCCGCCCGCCGCGATTGCGAACTGGAAGCGCTTCCGCAGCCGCTCGCCGTCGCGCGAGCTCGACGAGCAGGCGAAGCGCCGGATCACGGAGCTCGCGCTGCGCAACCTCCAGGAGTTTCCGTAACCGCGAGCGATGGCGAAGTCACCGGCGCACAGCTTCACGCCGATTGCCGGTCGGGATGCCGAGATCCTGATCCTGGGCAGCATGCCCGGACGCGCATCGCTCGAGGCCGGCCAGTATTATGCGCATCCGCGAAATGCGTTCTGGAGCATCATGGCCGAGCTGCTGCGCTTCGAGCCAGCGTCCGACTATCGGGCGAAGATCCGCGCGCTGCGCACCGCGCAGATCGCGCTGTGGGACGTTCTGGAGTCGTGCGAGCGCACCGGCAGCCTGGACTCCGGGATCGACCCGGACACGATCACCGCGAACGACTTCCGGTCGTTCTTCCACCGCCACCGCGGGATCGGGCGCGTGTTCTTCAACGGCGCGGTGGCCGAGTCGTGTTACCGGCAACACGTGCTGTCCACCATCGACGCGGGTGCGGCGAGCTACGCGCGTCTCCCGTCGACGAGCCCGGCGAACACCGTGCCGTATGCGCAGAAGCTGCGGGCGTGGCGGGCGGCGCTGCGGCTCCGGCCCGCACCGCCGGGTGCGAGCCGGAGCGCGCGTTCAACTCACAGTGAAATGCTTCCCGTCCGGATCAGGTAGGCGAGCGTCCGCCGCTGATCGGGGGTGAGCACGGCGTGCAGGCGCTCGAGCGCCTTCAGCGTCGCGCTGCGGAGGCGCTCGGCGCCCGCCACGCGAAGCGCCGCTCCTTCGGCCGCTCGACCTGCGTCGAACGGTTCGGCCGACACAGCGTCCGCGAACGCCGCGAGCCGCCTCCCCCGGTCGACGTCGACCTGGGCCCGCTCCGTCTTGAGCTCGCCGAGGATCTTCGCGAGCTCGCCGAGCTGCTCGTCATCGAGCTCGAGCTTCCAGGCGAGAAAGCGAAGCGGACGCCTGACGCCGAGCGCACCGGAGCCGGAAGCGGAGTGTCCGCGCGTCTCCATCGTTGCGTGGCGTCGCGGCGACGGGCCGCAGCCGGCCCTTGCATACGACGGCTCGCACCCTGCGAGCCGCCACCAGCGCATAGCGGTGTACATGAGGTACTCCTTCGCCGGGGCGATCGCTCCCGGCGGGCTTCAACGCGTGGGCATCGGCCTCACGCGGTAGCGATCAAGCTACGCCCGCGGCGGCGCTCCGTCAAACCGACGGCGGCGGTTCCGGCTCGGCCGGCACCACCGCGCGAGCCGCCAGCAGCCGCTCGATCTCCTCGGTGAAGCTCCTCCGGCCTCCGGTCACACCGAGCGCCTTCCAGGTCGGCGCCAGCCGCGCAACGCGTTCGCGGAACGCATTCTGGTAGTACTCCTCGTCGAGGAAGCCCTGCTGATACTGGTAGTACATGTTGTCCCAGTGGGTCTGCTGCGCGATCTGCCACTGGCGGAAGCGTCCGCGCTCCTCGGGGGAGAGGCCGGCCAGCGCCGACACATCTTCCGGATAGCCCTGTTGCGTGAGCTTCGTGATGATCGGCCCGATGTGCTCCGAATCCGCGGCCTGCACGAGCATGCTCTGCAGCGCGTCGGCCCGCATCTGGTAGGTCTGGGCCAGCGCGAGGCGCTTGCCCTCCTCCATCGAGCGCGTGTTCTGCCGGATCTGCACCGCGAGATACGCGAGCGTCGCGACGACGGCGATCGCACCCACCAACTCGCCCAACGCCCCCAGCTCGGTGATCGTCATGTCCCCTCCGCCCCGGTTGCGCTCAGCATCCGGCGCCGAGCCCGGCGGCCTCTCGGCACGCGTCGAGCACCGGTCGCGCGATCGCGCGCGCGCGGCGCGCGCCGTCGGCGAGG
>CAZPNB010000106.1:0-2582 GCA_964587305.1 uncultured Spirochaetales bacterium
CATCCTCCGCCAGGACCCGGACGTCGTGCTGATCGGAGAGCTGCGCGACCTCGAGACGATCGAGGCGGCGCTGACCGTGTCCGAGACCGGCCATCTCGCGTTGGCGACGCTGCACACCAATTCGGCGGTGCAGACGATCAACCGGATCGTCGACGTGTTCCCGCCCTACCAGCAGGCGCAGGTGCGCGCCCAGCTCTCGTTCGTGCTGGAGGGCGTGATGTGCCAGGCGCTAATTCCGCGTGCGAACGGCCCCGGCCGCGTGATGACGCTCGAGGTGATGGTGCCGAACGCGGCGATCCGGAACCTGATCCGCGAGGACAAGATCCATCAGATCTACTCATCGATGCAGGTCGGGCAGGAACGCTTCGGAATGCAGACGATGAATCAGTCGCTCGCGTCCTGCTACCTGCGCCGGTTGATCACGCTGGAGGATGCGATCGGCCGCAGCTCGGATGCCGAAGAGTTGCGGAATCTGATCGGGAAGGGGCCGGCACCGGGGACTCCGGGCGGACGCCCCGGTGCGAAGGCCTGAGGGTGCTCATTCTGATGAGCGCGAAGGAGTAGAGCGGCGATGCCGATCTTTCAATGGAAGGCGCGGACCCGGCAGGGGAGCCTGAAGAAGGGCGAGATCGAGGCGATGAACCAGGCGGCCGTGATGGCCCAGCTGCGCGCCCAGATGCTGCTCCCGGTGACGGTGAAGGAGAAATCCAAGGACGTCACCGAGTATCTGCCCTTCCTCAAGCAGCGCATCAGCACCCGCGAGCTGGTGATCTTCACGCGGCAGTTCGCGACGATGATCGACGCCGGCCTGCCGCTCGTGCAGTGCCTCCAGATCCAGGGCGATCAGCAGCCGAACAAGACCTTCAAGAAGATCCTCACCGAGGTCAAAGCAGACGTGGAGCAGGGCTCCACGTTCGCCGATGCGCTGCGCAAGCACCCGAAGCCCTTCGACGATCTGTTCACGAACCTGGTCCAGGCCGGCGAGATCGGCGGCATCCTCGACACGATCTTGAACCGCCTCGCGGTCTACCTCGAAAAGGCCGACCGGCTCGCCAAGAAGGTGAAGGGTGCGATGGTGTACCCCACCACGGTGCTGGTGATCGCGATCGGCGTCGTCGTGCTGATGCTGACCAAGGTCATCCCCACCTTCGAGAAGATGTTCGCGGACTTCGGCGGAGAGCTGCCCGGGCCGACGGCGTTTGTGGTCGCGCTGTCGCACTTCATGCAGGAATGGATCGCGCTGTTCCTGGGCGTCGTGACCGGCGCGGTCGTCGCGTTCGGGATGGCGCGCCGGCGCAGCAAGAAGTTCCGGCGCGCGACCGACGCGCTGGCGCTGAAGCTGCCGGTGTTCGGGCCGCTGCTCCGGAAGGTGGCGGTCGCTCGTTTCACGCGCACGCTGGGCACGATGATCGCGTCCGGCGTGCCGATTCTCGACGGTCTCGACATCGTCGCGAAGACCGCCGGGAACATGGTGGTCGAAGAGGCGCTGCAAGCCGTGCGCGCCGCGATCACCGAGGGCAAAACGATCGCCGAGCCGCTGACAGAGTCGGGCGTGTTTCCGGGAATGGTCACGCAGATGATCGCGGTCGGCGAGGAAACGGGCGCGATGGAGACCATGCTCGCAAAGATCGCGGACTTCTACGACGAAGAGGTCGATGCGGCCGTCGACGCGCTGACCGCGATGCTCGAGCCGCTGATGATGGTGTTTCTGGGCGGTACGGTCGGTGGGCTGTTGATCGCGATGTACCTCCCGATCTTCAAGATCGCCGATACGATCGGTTGATTGCCGCTCGCCGGCGGAGAGCTTCCAGGCGGGGAGGGCAGCGCGGGTGATCGGGCGCTCGAACTCGCCGGACTGGGAGAGCCGCGACCGTCAGGTGGAGCGGCTCTTGCTCGTGCTGATGGGTGCGCGGCTGGCCCTGGCCGTCGGCAGCCTCTGCATCGGCATCGCGTTCGACGCGATCGGGCGCGAGATGCCCGCGACGCAGTGGCCGGGATTCTACATCGCGGTTGCGCTGTGCTTCGTCGCGACGCTCGTGTACCGCCCGTTTGTCGGTCGCATCGAGCGCCCGCGCGCATTCGCCGCGATCAACGTGGTGACCGACCTGGCGCTGGTGTCGGCGCTGGTGCTGTTCTCGGGCGGCAAGGACTCGATCTTCACGTTCCTCTACGTGGTCGTCGGACTGTACGGCGGCGTGCTGTTCCCGGGTTGGGGCGCGCTGGCCTGCTCGTTCGCGGGGGCGTCGGCCTATGGCCTCGTGCTGGTGCTCGGGCACCGCGGCGGGCTCGGTCCGGCACTGAGCGCGGAGCCGCTCGGCGTGCTCGTCACGAGCTGGCTGGTGCACGCGTCGGCGCTGATCGCGGCGGCGGGGCTGTCGGGGTTCCTCGCGCGAGAGCTGGTGCGCGCGGGGGTGGCGCTGGCCGAGCGCACGCAGGATCTGGCGCACCTGCGCACGTTGCATCAGCGCACCGTGGAGAGCCTGAAGAGCGGACTGCTCACCACCGACCTCGACGGCCGGGTGACGTCGTTCAACCAGGAAGCGCAGCGGATCACCGGTCTCACGCGCACGCGGGCGCTGGGG
>CAZPNB010000107.1:0-2865 GCA_964587305.1 uncultured Spirochaetales bacterium
GCACCTCGAAGAGCTGCCGGCGCACGATCCCGTAACCGACGGCCACCGGGAAAAGGAACGACCACAACAGCGCCACGTGACTGGGCAGGTGCGTCCTCAACAGCCATTCGGCCAGGTAGATCAGCAGGATCGGGCCGAAGCTGACCACGGCCGCCCAGAACATCAGGTCTGCGCGGCCGCGCAGCGGGCCATCGCTCTGGCGGCGGCGCTCGATGCCGACGATCGCGAGCGACGCCACGAGCAGGAGCTGCGTGAAGAAATAGGAGAGCGTCAAGCCGAGGCCGACAGGCGCTCCGAGCGCGCGCTCCGACAGCGAGAACGCCGCGAGGCATAGCGCCGCGGCGTAGGGAAGGATCTGCACGCGCCGGTGTCGCACCACCCAGCCCGGCTCGATCGGATAGGTGGTGAAGAGGTGGAAGATCGTGGCGCCGATCAGCGGCGCATTCACCAGCATCCGCGGCCAGCCCAGCGCGATCAGGTTGGTCTGCGGAAAGGTCGCCAGCTGGGTCGCCATCGCGCAGCAGAAGAGCAGCAGCGTCCACGCTTCGCTGCGATCGGGCTTGAGCCACCACGCGGTGCCGCCCGTGACGAGATAGAGCGCCGCCACCAGAACCATCAGTGCGTGCAGCGCGGTGAGCGTCGGCGTCTGTGTCCACGCCACGGGCTCGGGCGCCAGCGTCACCTCGACCCGCCGCCCGTCCTGCTTCTCGAGCAGGTAGGTGTTGGAGCGCGCGGGGTCGAGGCCTCCGACGCCGTCCCGCAACACCTCGTGATAGGGGCGCCCGTTCATCGCCACGATCAGGTCGCCGCGAGCGGCCTCGCTCGCGCGCGCCGAAGGCGACACCTCCTCGATCACCGAGGTCGTCGCGATCCGCGTGTGCGTGAACGGGTGGTAGAGGCGGTCGCCCGGAGCGCGCAGCGCCGCGAGCGAGAGCACGATCGCCCCCACCGCCCAGACGAGGAAGAGCCCGGCGACGGCGCGGCGCGCCCTCAGCGTGGACGACGGGTTCATAGGGCTCCAGACACCCGCCCGAAGCTACGACCCCACCCCGGCCGATGTCAAAAACCGGCCTCCGTGTGCGCCGTCCTCGGCGCGCAGCGAGCGCTCTGCTACCGAGACACGCGGCGGTCGCTGTCGAGCGCAGCGGCCGCGGGTACCGGTGTCCCGTAGTTGTAGCCGCGCGTGTTCAGACCCATCACGCCGCCGGGAGTTCCGTCCTGTGTCTCGGCCTGGGCGCGGAGCCGCTCGATCATCTGGGCGAGCACCATCGCCATCTCCTCGCCGCCCGGATCTGCCTGGCAGGAGGGCCCGGCGCTGGCTGCGGCCTGATCTGCCCGTGCGGTGGCCACGACACCCGGCGAGAGCAGGGCCAGGGTCGCGAGCAGGCAGAGCCAACCGACGAGGGTGGCGAGCCTCCTCAGCAGGAGGTCCGGATCGGCCGGCGGCGACGTGGAAGTCATGCGCATCTCCGACTGGTGATAAGATCGAGGCGCTCCTACGGCGTTCTTCGGCAGCAGGGCACGCGACCTTGAGCCCGCGACATCCGCGAGCGGGGGAACGATGCGCATCGTGAGCTTCGAGCGATCGGCGCCGCGCAGCACGCGCGAGGCCGCGCCCTCGCCCGGATCCGACGCGCTCGGCGCCGCCGGATTTGCGCTGGACGCGTTTGCGCCGCGCGGACGCGGCACGCGCCGGCTGGGTTGCCTGATCCACGCCGGTCCCGACGCGGGCTCGGTCGTCGATCTCTCTCGCGCGCTCGCCGTGAAGCTCGCGCTGGGGGACGCCGGGGCACCCGAGGCCGAGGCGGAATCGCTGATTCCCGCGGACGCGATCTCCTTCCTCACCCGCGGCCCGCACGCGCTCGCCGCTGTCCGCGAGGCCCTCGACTTCGTTCGCGACTCCCTGGAGCGCTACGACGCTCCCGACCTCCGCGCGGCCGGCATCGTGTTGCCCCGCTCGGCGGTGCGCCTCCACGCCCCAGTGCCGCGGCCGGGAAAGATCATCGGCGTCGCGCGCAACTACCTCGACCACGCGCGCGAACTGGGTGACGGCGCGCCGCCCGAAGAGCCGGTGCTCTTCATCAAGGCTTCGTCTTCGGTGATCGGACCCGAGGACGAGATCGTGGTGCCGGGGGCGGTGCGACAGCCCGACTACGAAGGCGAGCTCGCCGTGGTGATCGGTCGTCCCGCGCACTGCGTCACGGCGGAAGCGGCGATCGCGGTGATCGCCGGCTACTGCGCCGCCAACGACGTCACCGCGCGCGACTTCCAGAACACGCGCGGCCAGTACTTCCTCGGCAAGTCGTGCGACACGTTTGCTCCGCTGGGGCCCGCGCTCGTCACGGTCGACGAGATCCCGGATCCGCAGGATCTCGGTCTCGTGACCCGCGTGTCGGGCGAGGTGGTGCAGTCCGCGCGCACCAAGGACATGCACTTCTCGGTGGCCGAGATCATCGCGTTCGCATCGCGGTTGATGCTGCTCGAGCCCGGCGACGTGATCCTGACCGGGACCCCGGCCGGTGTCGGCGCAGCGCGGGAGCCCGCGCGCTGGCTGCGCGACGGCGACGTCGTCGAGGTGGAGATCGAACGCGTTGGACGGCTGGTCAACTACGTGCGCGCCGAGCGGGGATCCTGAGCCCGCCCCAGAGCCCCGCGCTTACTCGGGCGTGTAGCGCAGCAAGAGCCGCTCACCGCTCCGGTAGCCCTGGCGCATCTTCTCGCGCCAGGTGGCGATCTCGCGCGGATATTTGCGCTCGTAGACCGCGAGCAGGCGCTCGAGCAGTGCTTCGCCGTTCTTCACCGACTCGGCGCGCGCGTCGAAGTGGGGCGCGTTCCGAAACGCCTCGTTGCGGCCGATCATCTGCT
>CAZPNB010000108.1:0-4607 GCA_964587305.1 uncultured Spirochaetales bacterium
CGGCCTCGCGCGCGGTATCGCCGGCCAGTGCAAAGAGCTCGGCCGCCTCGGAATAGCGCCCGGCGCGCTCGTAGTTACTGGCGGCGCGCTCGCGATCGCCAGCGAGACTGAACATCTCGGCGGCTTGAGCGCAGTCTCCGAAGCGCTCGTAGCACTCGCCGGCCCTGTCGAAGCGTTCGATCGAGCGGTAGAGGTCGCCCGCCTCCATCCACTCACCGGCCCGTTCGAACTGGCGAGCCGCCTCTTCGCCATTGCCGCGATCCCGGTGCAGATCCGCCAGGATGCGCGCGGCGCGATCGACTTGCCCGAGCGCCTCGAACGCTGCTGCAGCTCGCTCGGTGTCGCGCCCTTCGAGGAAGAGCTCGGCCGCCCGCTGCAGGTTTCCCGCCTTCTCTGCGATCTCTGCCGCGGGCACGAAGGCACCGCCTTTGGCCAGCACGTCGCCGGCGCGATCCATCCGACCGGCGCGCTCGAAGAGATTGCCTGTCATCCGGACGAGCTTCATCCGCTCGGCGTGCTTCTTCGCATCGCCAGCCGACCCGGTACCCTCCTCCGCCAGCACCTTCTCGAGGCATTCGGCGGCCTGGAGCCAGTCCTCACAGCGGATGTAGGCCTTCGCGGCGTAGCGAGGAAAGTCGCATTTCTGATAACACTGCGCGGCCCGGCGATCGTTCCCGGCCTTCTCGTACATCTCGGCGGCCACGCTGAGATTGCCCGCAACGACGTACGCCTCGGCCGCGAGGTCCCACTTCTCCTGCTGCGCATAGATCGCGCCCGCCGAATCGGGACGCCCAGCTTTCGCGTAGAGCTCGGCCGACTCGACGAACCGATTCTGGTCGTGGCGAATCTCGGCGGCGCGCTCGTATTGCTCGGCTTTCGCGAAGAAGCCGGCAGCGTCGTCCAAGAGGCCGACGGCGAGGCACAGCTCGGCGGCTTCCGTCGGCATCCCCTTGCGCGCGATTCGCGCCGCCTCTGCGCGCGCCTTCTTCTGCCCGCGGCGATCCTCCCGACCCGGCCGTGCCGAGGCGTGGCTCTCGTCGTCGGCTACCTCTTGCGCCCGCCGGCCCGGCAGCAACGTCGCGATCAGCACGACGAGACCCGCGGGTGCAACGATGAAGCGCCACGGAAAGTCGCTGAGCCAACCGATCACATGCCCCGCGCGCCAGCTGAAAGGAAGCAGCGGGAGGATCCGGTCGAGGATCTGCGCGAATCCGTCTCGCGCCGAGATCACGACCGGCGCATCGGGAGCGTAGGTGAGCGCCAGGCCGATGCTGCCAGCGCAGAGCGATGCCGCGGCGATCACCGCCAACAGCGTCTTCACCAGGCCACGCAACGCGCGCACGTCCCGCCCTCTCCGAGGATTTCGAGGAGCTCTCGTGGGGTCTATCGGCGGTCCGGAGCCCGACCTAGAAGAGTTTCCGCTGGCCCGGTCCGGCCTCGGGCAGCTCCCTGCCGAGGTGCCGGTAGCACAGCGGCGTGGCCACCCGACCGCGGGGTGTTCGCGCGAGGAAGCCCTCGTGGATCAGAAACGGCTCGACGACGTCTTCCAGGGTGCCACTGTCCTCACCGACGGCGGCGGCGAGGGTCTCGAGCCCGACGGGGCCGCCTGCGAACCGCTCGACGAGCGCAGTCATCACCAGGCGATCGAGGCGGTCGAAGCCAGCCCGATCGACGTCGAGCCGCTCCAACGCAAAGCGCGCGAGGGCCCCGCTCACGGTCGTTCCCCGCCCCTCCTGCACTTCGGCGAAGTCGCGAACCCGCCGCAGCAGGCGGTTGGCCACACGCGGCGTGCCGCGCGAGCGCCCGGCCAGCTCGGTAAGCGCCTCGGATTCGAGCGCGATACCGAGCACCCTTCCCGAGCGGACCAGGATCTTCTCGAGGTCCGACGGTGGGTAGTACTCGAGTCGGGCGGTCCAGCCGAAGCGATCGCGCAGCGGGGAGGTAAGCAAGCCCGCGCGGGTCGTAGCGCCGACCAGTGTGAAGCTCGGCAAATCGAGCCGCATCGAACGGGCGCCGGCGCCCTGACCGATCAACAGGTCGAGCTGGAAGTCTTCCATCGCCGGGTACAGGATCTCCTCGACCGCGGGAGCCAGGCGATGGATCTCGTCGATGAACAGCACGTCCCCCGGCTCGAGGTTCGAGAGCAGAGCCGCGAGATCGCCCGGCCGCTCGATTGCGGGGCCGCTGGTCGTGCGCAGCGGCGCACCAAGTTCACTCGCCACGACCCCGGCCAGCGATGTCTTGCCGAGACCCGGCGGACCGTGGAACAGGATGTGGTCGAGGCACTCTCCGCGGTCGCGGGCTGCTCGAATGAAGACTCCGAGGTTCTCGCGCAAGCGGTCCTGGCCGACCATCTCGGCCAGGCTCCTCGGCCGCAACCGCTCTTCGAACTGCGCCTCGTCGGGCAGCGCGTGCAGGGACAGCTCGCCGCGCGCGGCGTCGGATTCGATCATCGGGCGAGTCCCTTCAGAGCCGTCCGAACCCAGGTTTCGACGTCGGAATCCGTCTCGACGGTGTCACCGACGCTCTCGAGAGCGCGCTCCGCTCGCTGGCGCGGATAGCCGAGGTTCAGCAGGGCCGAGAGCGCCTGTTCGCGGCCATCGGGTCGGGTCGGTGTGGTGATCGGCTCGACACCGGCCGCGCTCACTGCGCTGGCGAGCTCATCGACCCGATCGGAGAGTTCGACGAGGATGCGATCCGCCATCTTGGCTCCGACCCCCGATACGGCGCGCAGCGGCGCGGCGTTGCCGTCGCGAATCGCCTGCAACAGACCCACCGGGTCGATCCCCGACAGAACCGTCTGGGCCAGCTTCGGCCCGACCCGGCTGGCCCGGAGCAGCAGCTCGAAGGCGGTGCGCTCCACAGCGGTAGCGAAGCCGAATAGCTGGAGAGAGCCCTCGCGCATGTGGGTGTGGATCCGGAGCGCGACGATCTTGCCCTCGTCGGGTAGCACCGCGAAGGTCGACAGCGGCACGAACACCTCGTAACCGACGCCGTTCACGTCGATCACCACACGGGTCGGCGTGCGCTCGAGCAGGACGCCTTCGACTCGCGCGATCATCGCGCCCACCGTAGCCGCGGGTCAAGACCGCGCATGCGCGCTCGAGAACGCGTGCGCGGTCGCCGCAGTCTCTCGAGCGGACCCGCGTGCGCGTGACAGATAGCGGCCGCCAGCGCGTCCGCGGCATCGACGGCCGGTGTGCTTTCGAGCGCCAGCAGTCGCCGCACCATGCGCTGAATCTGTTCTTTGGGCGCCCTGCCATTGCCGGAGACCGCCTGCTTGATCCGCGCTGGTGCGTATTCCACCAGCGGAACCGCGGCCGCGCCGAGCGCGACCAAGGCCGCGCCGCGGGCCTGTCCCAGCACGAGGGCCGAGCGCGGGCTCACCGATACGAAGACGTCCTCGACGCTGGCCACGTCGGGCCGATATCGCGCGATCACGCCACTCAGATCCTGCATCAGCGCAGCCAGCCGCGCAGCCAGCCCGCTCGAGCGAATGGGACGCAGCACACCGCGAGACACCCAGCGCAGCTCGGAGCCGACGCAATCGATCACGCCGTACCCTGTCGCCAGAGAACCGGGATCGACACCAAGAACGCGCAGGCGCGGCCGAGTCGATCCGTCAATCTGCGGTCGCTGTCTGTCGATGTCGGATGTCCACGCGAGGCCGCGCCACTGGGGCGTGAGGACCGGACGACGCGCTATGACGCGCGGGGGGTGGCCGCGCCGCAGCATGGTAGCTGAACTCCAGAATCGATCGACGCCGTCCTCGGTGTATCGCTACCGCTCACCCAAGAGGCCCGCTCGCCCCGTCTGCTGATCGCGCCAGCTCTCGTCGGCGGGCCGGGGCTCGGCATCCTAGCCGGCGATTCGCTGCATCTCCTCGTCAGAGATGTCGAAGTTCGCGTACACGTTCTGCACGTCGTCGAGGTCCTCGAGCGCATCCGTCACGCGCAGCATCGTCTCCGCGTGACTTCCCTCGAGGCTCACAGTGGTGCTGGCCTCCATCGAGATGCCGCTGTCGGCCGGCGTGAAGCCCTTTTCCGCCAACGTGTGGACGACGCCCGCGAGATCTGCCGGGGCGGTCACCACTTCGACGACGCCTCTTGACTCCACCACGTCTTCTGCGCCCGCCTCCAGAGCGGCCTCCATCAGCGCATCGAGATCGAGTGACGCGGCCTCGAAGCTGGCCACTCCCTTCTTCTCGAAGAGGTACGCCACGCAGCCATTCGCCCCAAGGTTCCCACCGTGCTTCGTCAGCGCGTGACGAACCTCGCCGACCGTCCGGTTCCTGTTGTCGGTCAGGGCCTCGACGTAGATCGCGGTTCCGCCGGGCCCGTAACCTTCGTACACCACTTCCTCGAACGCAGCGCCGTCTCCCCCCCCGATCCCCTTCTTGATCCCGCGCTCGATGTTGTCCTTGGGCATGTTCGCCCCGCGCGCTTTGTCGATCGCCAGGCGCAGTCGCGGGTTCGAGTGCGGGTCGCCGCCGCCGATCCGCGCCGCCGTCGCGATCTCGCGAATCAGCTTCGTGAAGACCTTGCCCCGCTTGGCGTCGACGGCACCCTTCTTGCGCTTGATCGTGGACCATTTGGAATGGCCGGACA
>CAZPNB010000109.1:0-8736 GCA_964587305.1 uncultured Spirochaetales bacterium
CACATCGTCTGCAGGCCGAAGCGCCCGCCGGTGCGCTCGAGCTCCGAGAGCAGCGTCGTCATCAAGCGCGTGCCGGTCGCGCCGATCGGGTGCCCGAGCGCGATCGCGCCACCGTTCGGGTTCACCACCGCCATGTCGGGGTGGAGCTCCTTCTCCCAGGCCAGCACCACCGACGCGAACGCCTCGTTGATCTCGATCGCGTCGATCTGCTCGAGCTTCATCCCGGCCTTCGCCAGCGCATAGCGCGTCGCCGGGATCGGCGCGGTCAGCATCGCGATCGGGTCGTCGGCGCGCACGCTGATGTGGTGCACGCGCGCGCGCGGCACGAGACCGTGGTCCTTCACGGCGCGCTCGGACGCGACCAGCACGCACGACGCGCCGTCGGAGATCTGACTCGCCATCGCCGCGGTCAGCTTCTGGCTGCCTTCGAGCAGCGGGAGCTTCGCCATCTTCTCCAAGGTCGTGCCGCGGCGAGGGCCCTCGTCGACCGCGACGCCGGCGATCGGCGCGATCTCGCGCTCGAAGCGCCCCTCGTCGATCGCGCGCAGTGCCCGTTCGTGGCTCTCGAGCGCGAAGCGCTCCATGTCTTCGCGCGAGATGCCCCATTTGTCGGCGATCATCTCGGCGCCGCGGAACTGCGACACCTCCTGGGTGCCGAAGCGATCCACCCAGCCCTGCGATCCGGCGAATGGATTCGTGATACCGAGCGGCTCGGCACAGGTCATCGCGTACGAGATCGGGATCTGGCTCATGTTCTGCACGCCACCTGCGACCACGAGATCGCTGGTGCCACTCATCACCGCCTGCGCCGCGAAGTGCACCGACTGCTGCGACGAGCCGCACTGGCGGTCGATCGTCACGCCGGGCACGTGCAGCGGCAGGCCCGCCGCGAGCCAGCAGGTGCGCGCGATGTCGCCGGCCTGCGAGCCGACCGTGTCGCAGCAGCCGAAGATCACATCCTCGACGGCTCCCGGATCGACGCCGGTGCGCTCGATCAGCGCGCGGATCACGTGTGCACCGAGGTCCGCGGAGTGGATCCCCGCGAGCCCGCCACCGCGCTTGCCAACCGGCGTGCGGACTGCGTCGACGATATAGGCCTGCGCCATCGGGGGTCTCCATGGCGCCGGGAGGCGCCGTTTCGCGCGATCAGGGGGTGAAGGTAAGGCCCGCGCCGAGCGGAGCGTCGGGTGCGAGGGCGAACTCGGCCATTCGCCGGCGGTGGAAGCGCTGGATGCCCCAGGTCTGGTCGAGCGACCACGCCCGGCGCATCCAGATGTGTACGTCCTGCTCCCACGTGTAGCCGATCGCGCCATGGGCTTGAAGGGCGGCCCGCGCGCCGCGCAGCGCCGCCTCCGCCGCGGCAACCTTCGCCATCGAGACGTGCACCGGCCGCTGCGGAAGGCCGCGGGCCACCGAGTCGGCCGCCCGATAGACGAGCGGCCGCGCGTACTCGAGCCGCACCTTCACGTCGGCGAGCGCGTGCTTCACGGCCTGGAACGAGCCGACCGGCACGCCGAACTGCACGCGCTCGCGGGTGTAGTCGACGGCGAGGCCGATCAGCCGGTCGCATACGCCGAGCAGCTGCGCCGCGGCGGCCAGCGCCCCGCGGTCGAGCGCTGTGTCGAGCAGCGAGCACGCGGTCTCGTCCGCCGCAACCCGTGTCTCTCGCCGCGGCGTCCAGCGCACGCTCGCGATCCGCCGCGCCGGGTCGTTCGCCGGCTCCGCGACGAGCGTGACGTCCGCTGGCGCCACCGCGTGCAGCTCGCCGTCGCGCGCGAGCAGCAGCAGGTCGGCCACGTGCGCGTCGTCGACGAACGGGCTCACCGGATGGCCGACCGCGACGATCGCCTCGCCGACGGCCAACGGCTTGAGCCAACGCGCCGCGAGCTCGCCCCCGAGCTCGGCGAGCAGCGGCGCGGCGACGGCCGCGGTCGCGATCACCGGCTCGGCAAGCCCCGCCCGTCCGACCTCCTCGCATAGCAGCACGAAGTCGACCTCGCAGAGGCCCATGCCCTCGTGCGTTTCCGGCACCAGCAGCCCCGCCAGCCCGACCTGGGCCAGCTGCTTCCACAGCGCGCGCGAGCGCCCGGTCTCGCTCGCCCACAGCGAGCGCACCGCGGCGGGCGTGCACTCGCCGGCGAGGAAGTCGCGCACGGTCTCGCGCAGCAGCTTCTGATCGTCGCTGAAGTCGAAGTTCACGCCCCGGTCCTCGGCATGCCCAGGATCCGTTCGGCGACGATGTTGCGCTGGATCTCGTTGGTGCCGGCGTAGATCGGGCCCGACAGCGCGAACAGGTAGCCGTCGAGCCAGCTGCCGACGTCGCCGGCGCTCGGGGCCAGGGGCTTTAGCTGCCCGCGCTCTTCGAGAATGCGCAGCGCCGTCTCGTGCATCCGCAGATCGAGCTCGGACCAGAAGATCTTGTTCAGGCTGGCCTCCGCGCCGATCTTCGCGCCGCCGAGCAGGCGCGACACGGTGCGATAGGTCTCGAGCGCATACGCCTCGGCCTGGCTCCAGCACTCCACCACCCCATCGCACAGCGCCGGGTCGGCGCTGTCGCGGTGCGCGCGGTAGAGCAGGACGAGCCGGCGCGCGGTCTCCTGGAAGCGCGCGGGGCTGCGCAGCATCAGGCCGCGCTCGAAACCGGCGGTGGCCATCGCCACCTGCCAGCCCTGCCCTTCGTCGCCGAGCTGGTTCTCGACCGGCACGCGCACATTGTCGAAGAAGACCTCGGCGAAGCCGGGCAGCCCGTCGAGCTGATCGATCGGCCGCACCGTCACGCCCGGGAGGTTCAGCGGCACCAGGATGAACGAGAGGCCGCGATGGCGCTCGCTCGCCGGATCGGTGCGGAACATCCCGAACAGCCAATCGGCGAACGCGCCGCGCGACGCCCACGTCTTCTGGCCGTTGATCACGTAGGCGTCGCCGTCCCGCAGCGCGGTGGCCTGGATGTTCGCCATGTCGCTGCCGGCGTTCGGCTCCGACCAGCCCTGCGCCCACACCTCCTCGCTCGCGGCCATCTTCGGCAGGAAGCGCGCCTTCTGCGCCGCCGTGCCGTACTCCATGATCGTCGGCCCGAGCAGGAAGATGCCGTTCTGGTTGACCCGCTTCGGCGCGCCGGCGCGGTAGTACTCCTCTTCGAAGATCAGCCACTCGAGCAGATCCGCGCCCCGGCCGCCGTACTCGACCGGCCAGGGCACCATCGCGTAGCCGCCCGCGTGAAGAGTATGCTCCCAGCGGCGATGAGCCTCGAAGCCGTCGCGCGTGTCGAACGACGCGAGCGGCTCCGCGGGCACGTGCGCCGCGAGCCACGCGCGCACCTCGGCGCGGAACGCGTGCTGAGCGGGGGTGTACGTCAGGTCCATCACACCGCTCAGCGCTTGCCCTCGAACTTCGCGTCGCGTTTCTCGACGAACGCGTCGCGCGCCTCCTGGGAGTCGCGCGCGGTGTAGAGCTCGAGCGTGAAGCCCTGCTCGAACCGATAGCTCTTGCGCACGTCGATCAGCTCGATGCCGTTGAGCGACGCCTTCGCCGCGCGCACCGCCTTCGGGCTCTTCGCGGCGATCGCGCGCGCTAGTGCGAGCGCCGCGTCGCACAGCGCTTCGCGCGGCACCACGCGCAACAGGCCGCCGAGGCGGTACGCTTCTTGTGCGCCGATCGGCTCGCCGGTCAGCAGCATCCGCCGCGCCTCCTGCATGCCGAACATACGCATCGCGTGGGTCGCGGCGCCCATCGCGCCGCGGTCGATCTCGGGCAGGCCGAACGTCGCGTCTTCCGATGCGATCACGAAGTCGGAGGAGCCGGCGATCCCGATCCCGCCGCCCAGGCAGTAGCCGTGCACGGCCGAGATCACCGGCACCGGGCAATCGTAGATTGCGCCGAACGTGTCGTAGCAGCCGCGGTTCGCGTCGACGATCAACGAGCCGTCGGCCGCCAGCTCCTTCACGTCGACACCGCACTGGAAGCCGCGGCCTTCTGCGCGGATCACCACCACCCGCACGGCAGGGTCGCGGCCGAAACCTTCTACGAGGCGCGCGAACTCGGTCCACGCCTTCGTCGGGAGCGCATTCACCGGCGGATGGTCGATCACCAGCTCGGCCACGCCGTCGGCGATCGCGGTTTGGAACGACATCGGGGCCTCCGTTGTTCGATCTTCGCTCGGCTCCGCCTCGCTGCGCGCCGAACGGCTTGCTCTATCTTCGCTCGGCTCCGCCTCGCTGCGCGCCGAACGGCTTGCTCTATCTTCGCTCGGCTCCGCCTCGCTGCGCGCCGAACGGCTTGCTGGATTCACGCGCGCACTTCACCGCTGCCGATCGCCTCGGGATCGATCACCTCACGCAGCAGGCGCAGCTCAGCCGCACTCGGCGCGCGGGTCTCGGGCACGGTCGCGGAGATCGCGAGCTCGAAGCCGGTATTCTCGACCACCTCGTCCACCGATACGCCCGGATGCACCGAGGCGAGCCGCATCCGGTGATCGTCGGTCGCAAAGTCGAACACGCCGAGGTTCGACACCACGCGGCGGATCTCGTGAAAGCGCGACGACACCGGTCCGAGCGCGGCCGCGCGGTCGTAGCCGATGCCCGTCACGACGTCGACTTTCGCGACGAACACGCGGTCGGAGTGACCGGGCACCCAGTAGCTGGTGGTGTGGTTGATCGTGTTGCCGGGCGCGCCGCGCATGCCGAGCAGCTGCGCCTTCGGCTTCGCATAGTCGCCGATGCACGCGATGTTCTGGTTGCCATAGCGGTCGATCTGGGTGGCGCCCATCATCACGTGGCGTCGCCCCGACCATACCTGGTCGAACACCTTGCGATACGGGAGCCAACCCTCGATCACCGGGTCGGGCCGATCGCGGCCGCTCACCGGCAATACGTTCGCCAACAGCGGCGCCACGCCGTCGGTCATCAGCAGGTCGGGCTCGAACGTGAGCTTGGCGAGCCGCGCGCCGATCTGCGGCAGTGTGCCGATCGGCGACACCAGCACCTCGCCGTCGCCGCGGAACGCCTCGGCGATCGCGACGGCGCACACCTCGGCGCGCGTGGCGCCGCTCACCGCGCGGCCACCGCGCGCTGGTACGTCGCCTCGTCTTCGAGCGCCAGGTACTTCGCGAAGAACGCCTGCCACGCGGCGGGGTCCTTCGCGCTGGCCGCGTACTCGCGCTGGAAAGCCTCGTCGCGGCCGTAGTCGGGCGGACACTCGGTGAAGTGCGCACCGCGCGGCGTCTCGATCACTCCGTCGACCATCGTGCGATTCAGCAGCAGCGTGTGCAGCGTGCCCTCCTTCAGGAAGTCCTCGGTGCGCACGATCTTCTCGCAGCTGACGAAGCGCCGCTTCGCGGCCATGCAGAAGAGGTCGTCGAAGTACGGGTCGGGGCCCAGGTACTGCCCGTTGCCCGACGCGTCGGCGCGGTTCATGTGCACGAACGCCACGTCGAGCGCGAGCGCCGGCATCGCGACCAGCTCTTCACCCTCTGCATAGGGCGAGCGCACGGTGCGCAGCTGCGGGTTCAGCTTCAGCACGTCGGAGCCGAGGCCGGCTCGCGTCGGCAAGAACGGCAGCCGCGTCGCAGCGGCGTACAGGCCCCACTGGAACATCCCCTCGTCGAGCTCGAAGGTCTCGATCGTCCCGTTCTGGCGCGCCGCGCGGAAGTGCGGCTCGAGCGGAATCGAGTCGAGCGAGACAAAGCCGAAGCAGGCCCGCTTCACCTTGCCGGCTGCGCACAAGAGGCCCAGGTCGGGGCCGCCGTAAGAGACGATCGTCAGGTCCCGGAGTTCCGTGCGCAGGATCTCGCGCACCACCGCCATCGGCTTGCGGCGCGAGCCCCAGCCGCCGATCCCGATCGTCATCCCGTCGCGCAGCTCGGCGACAGCGGAGGCCAGCGAGGTGCGCTTGTCCATCTGCTGTCTTCGCTCGCCTCCGGCTCGCTGCGCGCAACTTGCCGCGGAGGACCATAACGAGACGTCTCGTTTCTGTAAACTCGCGCGGTGCTGCACGCGGAGCTCGCCCGGCGCGATCCGCAGGGCCTCGCGCTCGACGACGGGGCGCGTATGCGCACTTGGGACGAGAGATCCATATCTGGCAAGGCCGCAGCCGCCGAATCTGACGCTCGCGTGCTACACAGGACGCCATGAGCAAGCGCCGAGTTCCCGCGATCGAGAACTGGTTCACGATGGACGCCGAGCCCCGCCTGCTCGGCCTGCGCGACCCGGGCAGCGGCAGCTATTTCTTCCCGAAGGACGTGGCGATCTCGTCGGCCCCGGGCCACGCCGGGGCCGCGCTCGAGGAAGTGCCGCTCTCGCGCACCGGGCGCCTCTGGTCCTACACGACCAACCACTACCAGCCGCCCGACCCCTACGTCTCGCCCGACCCGTTCGAGCCCTACACCGTCGCGGCGGTGGAGCTCGCGGCCGAGCGCATGGTCGTGCTCGGGCAGCTCGCGCCGGGGGTCGATCCGACCCGCCTCGAGCTCGGCATGGAGATGGAGCTCGTGCTCGACACGCTGTTCGAAGACGACGAAGCCGAGCACGTGATCTGGAAGTGGAAGCCGGTCGCGGCCTGAACGACGAGGAGATCAGCGAATGGCGAAACACGAGGTCGCGATCCTCGGTGTCGGCATGCATCCGTGGGGCAAGTGGGGCCGCAACTTCGTCGAGTACGGCGTGCACGCCGCCCAGGCCGCGCTCGCCGACGCCGGTCTCGACTATCGCCAGGTCGACTTCCTGGCCGCCGGCGAGACGATCCGCAACGGCTATCCCGGCTTCGTCGCCGCATCGAGCTTCGCGCAGGCGCTCGGCTACACCGGGATCCCGATCGCCAGCAACTACGCCGCCTGCGCGTCGGGCAGCCAGGCGATGGAGGCGGCGCGCACGCGCATCCTCGCCGGCCTGTGCGACGTGGCGCTCGTGGTCGGCGCCGATACGACGCCGAAGGGCTTCCTCGCGCCGAACAAGGGCGAGCGCGTGCTCGACCCCGACTGGCTGCGCTTCCGCCTGCTCGGCGCGACCAACCCCACCTACTTCGGCCTGTACGCGCGCCGCCGGACGGATCTCTACGGCGCCACCGAGCGCGACTTCGCGCACATCAAGGTCAAGAACAGCCGCCACGGGTTCGCGAACCCGAACGCGCGCTACAAGAAGCTCTACACCGAAGAGGAGGTGCTCGCATCGCCGCTGGTCGCGGAGCCGCTGCGGCTGCTCGAGATCTGCGCCACCAGCGACGGCGGCGCCGCGGTGGTGCTCACCAGCCTCGAGTTCGCGCGCCGGCACGCCGCGAGCTTCCCGCGAATCGCGGCGATCTCGACGATCACGCCGACCTATCCCGACACGTGGATCGACATGCCGAAGTTCGCGACCGACTCGGCGGCCGGCGTGGCGGCTGCCGACCGCGGCTTCAAGGACTCGATTGCGTACGCCGCGTACGAGGAGGCCGGCCTCGGCCCCGAGGACCTGTCGCTGGCCGAGGTCTACGATCTGTCGTCGGCGCTCGAGCTCGACTGGTACGAGAACATCGGCCTGTGCAAGCCGGGCGAGGCCGAGCGCCTGCTGCGCGACGGCGATACAGCGATCGGCGGACGCATTCCAGTGAACCCGTCCGGCGGGCTCGGCTGCTTCGGCGAGGCGGTGCCGGCCCAGGCGATCGCGCAGGTGTGCGAGCTGGTGTGGCAGCTGCGCGGCCAGGCCGCGGACCGCCAGGTCGCGAACGCGAAAGCCGGTATCACCGCGAACCAGGGCCTGTTCGGCCACGGCTCGTCGGTGATCGTCACGCAGTAGGCCATTTCGTCGGGTTCATGGCGGGGCCGAGGAAGCTAGTGTAAGGCCGCGCGATGCCGTCCGAACACCAGCTCCTGATCTTCTGGCTGCAGCTCTTCGTGCTGCTGTTCGCGGCCCGGACCCTCGGCGGGATGATGCGCGCGATCGGCCAGCCGGCCGTGGTTGGCGAGCTCGCCGCAGGTCTCCTGCTGGGGCCGAGCGTGTTCGGGCACCTCGCTCCGGCGCTGCACGGCTGGCTGTTCCCGAGCGATCCGCTGCAGCAGAGCCTGCTCGCCGGGCCGGCGTGGATCGGCGTGTTCCTGCTGCTGATCCTGACCGGCCTCGAGACGGATCTGGCGCTGATCCGGCGCCTCGGTCGCGCCACGCGCCGGGTCGCGATCGGCAGCCTGGTGCTGCCGGTGCTTGCAGGCGTCGGGCTGGGCATGTGGCTGCCCGACGCGTTCGTGGGCGGTCGCACCGAGCGGGAAGTATTCGCGCTCTTCATCGGCACCGCGCTCGGCATCTCGGCGCTGCCGGTAATCGCGACGATCCTCTCCGACCTCGACCTGATGCGCCGCAACATCGCGCAGGTGATGCTCGCCGCCGCGATGGCGAACGACATCGCGGGCTGGATCCTGCTCGGGATCGTCGCCGGACTGGCGCAGTCGGGCTCGCTCGACACCAGCCGACTGGCGCTCACGGTGGCCGGCCTCGCGGTCTTCCTGGGCCTCGTGTTCACGCTCGGGCAGCGCGCCGTCGACGCGCTGCTGCGCGCCGTGCGGGTGCGGCACTGGGGTATCTCGGGCAGCTTGACCGCGGTGCTGCTGGTCGCGCTCGCGTCCGGCGCGATCACGCACGCAATCG
Organism: uncultured Spirochaetales bacterium; assembly: GCA_964587305.1. Lineage (GTDB taxonomy): Bacteria > Myxococcota_A > UBA9160 > UBA9160 > SMWR01 > JAHEJV01. Next base: position 8,610 of record CAZPNB010000109.1, read on the forward strand.
GGCTCGAGGCGGTGTTCGGAGCGTTCATCGCCGGGATCGCGCTCGGCCGCTCGCGCTTCCACGACACCGAAGTTTTCGCACAGCTCGACGGCGTGACGCGCTCGTTCTTCGCGCCGCTCTTCTTCGC
>CAZPNB010000110.1:0-11441 GCA_964587305.1 uncultured Spirochaetales bacterium
CACCATGACCGAGGACTCGATCGATCGCGAGATCGAGGTGATCCCGAGCGGCTCGGTGAGCCTCGACCTCGCGCTCGGCGTGGGGGGCTACCCGCGCGGGCGGGTGGTCGAGATCTACGGCCCGGAGTCGAGCGGCAAGACCACGCTCACGCTCCACGCGGTGGCCGAGATCCAGCGACTGGGCGGCATCGCCGCGTTCGTCGACGCCGAGCACGCGCTCGACGTCGGCTACGCCCGGCGCCTCGGCGTGAAGATCGAGGACTTGCTGGTCTCCCAGCCCGACACCGGCGAGCAGGCGCTCGAGATCGTCGACGTGCTGCTGCGCTCCGGCGCGATCGACGTGGTCGTCATCGACTCGGTGGCGGCGCTTACGCCGCGCGCCGAGATCGAGGGCGAGATGGGCGACCACCACGTCGGCCTCCACGCGCGGCTGATGAGCCAGGCCCTGCGCAAGCTCACGGCCACGGTCTCCAAGTCGAATGCGACGGTGATCTTCATCAACCAGATCCGCATGAAGATCGGTGTGATGTTCGGCAACCCGGAGACCACCACCGGCGGCAACGCGCTCAAGTTCTACTCCTCGGTGCGTCTCGACGTGCGCCGCATCGCCGCCTTGAAGGACGGCGATGAGGTGATCGGCAACCGCACCCGCGTGAAGGTGGTGAAGAACAAGGTCGCGCCGCCGTTCCGGCAGGCCGAGTTCGACATCCTCTACAACCAGGGGATCTCGACCGAGGGCGACCTGCTCGACCTCGGCGCCGAGGCCGGGCTCGTGGAGAAAAGCGGTGCCTGGTACTCGTTCGAAGGCGAGCGCATCGGCCAGGGCCGCGAGAACGCGCGGCGCTTCCTGCTCGACCACCCCGACGCCTGCGAGCGCCTCGCCGACATCGTCTACGCCCACCACGGGCTGAAGCGCGCCGTGCGGGCGCGCCCGAAGCCGACCTCGAAGGGTGAGGCCACCCCCACGGACGCCTGACGCAACGACGAGCCGAGGGAGGGGCCGCAGAGATCGCGGGCCCTCCCTCGACCGCGCCAGCTCCCGCTGCGAACACAAGCCGTCCGGCGCGCAGCGAGGCGAAGCCGAGCGAAGGACAGCAAGGAAAGAGATTTTGTTGCAGCTCAAATGGAAACTTTTAGCCCCCTGGGGATGACTCGAGCCGGTGGCCCTGCCGTCCGCACCACCGCGATTGGCTTCACCCCGCTCAAGACCCGCCCGCAACCGGACGAAACCCTCACAGGCTGCGCTTGCAACCGCCGAGGGGACGTCCGTGGAATTGAACGAGATCCTCAAGATCGCGCTGAAGGGCGGCGCCTCGGACATCCACCTCAAGCCCGGCCTGCCGCCGATGTTCCGCGTCGATGGCGCGCTGGTGCCGCTCAAGGGCGGCGAGCGGATGACGCCCGAGATGGTTCAGCAGATGTCCTTCTTGATCATGAATCCGGTGCAGAAGCAGCGCTTCGAGGAGACCCGCGAGGTCGACCTCGCCTACGGGATCGCCGGACTCGGGCGCTTCCGCGTGAACGTCTTTCAGCAGCGCGGCACGGTGGGAATCGTGTTCCGCGTGATCCCGTTCGGCGTCAAGTCGATCGAGCAGCTGGTGCTGCCGAAGGTGATCGAGTCGATCGCGATGGAGCATCGCGGGCTCGTGCTGGTGACCGGAACCACGGGCTCCGGCAAGTCGACCTCGCTCGCCGCGATGATCGACTACATCAACACCAATCGCACATGCCATATCATGACGATCGAGGACCCGATCGAGTTCCTGATCCGCGACCGCCGCTCGATCGTGAACCAGCGCGAGATCGGGGTGGACACCCAGAGCTTCGCGAACGCGCTGCGCGCGGCGCTGCGCCAGGACCCCGACGTGATCCTCGTCGGTGAGATGCGCGACTTCGAGACGATCGAAACGGCGCTGACGGCGGCCGAAACCGGCCACCTCGTGATGAGCACGCTCCACACCCTCGACGCGACAGAGACGATCAACCGCATCATCTCGGTGTTTCCGCCGTACCAGCAGAAGCAGGTCAGGATCCAGCTCGCCGGGATCCTGAAGGCGGTGATCTCACAGCGCCTGGTTCCGCGCGCCGACGGCAAAGGCCGCGTGCCCGCCCTCGAGGTGCTCGTGTCGACGGCGCGCGTGCGCGAGTGCATCGGCGACAAGGACCGCACCAAGGAGATCCACGACGCGATCTCGAAGGGCTACACCACCTACGGCATGCAGAGCTTCGATCAGAGCCTGATGCAGCACGTGAAGGCGGGCCTCGTGACCTACGAGGAGGCCCTGAACCACGTGTCCAACGCCGACGACTTCGCGCTGCGCTTTCGCGGCATCGAGTCGAGCTCGGACGGAACCTGGGACAACTTCGAGGCCGGCGACGGCGGTCCGAAGGACGACGACCTGGTCCCGAAGGACGAGAAGCCCGCGCCGGCCGAGAAGAAGAAGCCGAAGCCGGAAGACGACGACTTCATCCAGCGCTTCTAGTTCTCGTCCGTTGCACGTCCGCGCCGGGAGCAGTTGGGTCTGCCGGGAATGGCTCGCCGGCCTGGGGGTCGCGCTGTCTCGCGCAATGTCGGGTGAGCCGTGGCGGGTCAGATGGCGTGCTGCAGCACAGGGCCGGCTGCGCTCGAGTTCCCTGCAGAGACCCACCCGCCCCCGGCGCGGATCGGGAACCTCGGGCGGCCGATCGGTTCCGAGCCAGTGACTAGCGGCGGGTGCCTCCAGGACGGCGAGCCATTCCCGGAAGAGAGTCGACGGCGCCCGTCGCGGTCGCGATGACGCAGCACGCCCTGCTCCAGTTCTCCGCGCTGCGCGTCACCCGGAACCACTGCTCCGCTATGCTCCTCGCTCCCGAGGAGGCCCATGCCGCTCGCCGCCAGTGAGATCCGCGAGCTGTTCCTTCGGTTCTTCGAGAGCCGCGGGCATCGGCGCGTCGCCAGCTCTTCGCTGGTTCCGGCAGGCGACCCCACGCTGCTCTTCACCAACGCGGGGATGGTCCAGTTCAAGCGCACGTTCCTCGGCCAGGAGGTGCGCGACTACAAGACCGCGACCACCTCGCAGAAGTGCATGCGCGTCTCCGGCAAGCACAATGATCTCGAGAACGTCGGACGCACGCCGCGCCACCTCACCTTCTTCGAGATGCTCGGCAACTTCTCGTTCGGCGACTATTTCAAGCAAGAGGCGATCGCCTGGGCCTGGGAGCTCGTCACCGGCGTCTACGGTCTGCCCAGGGAGAAGCTCGGCGTCACCGTGTTCCGCGAGGACGACGAGGCCGCGCGCATCTGGAGCGAAGAGGTCGGCGTTCCCGGCGATCGCATCGTGCGTCTCGACGAGGCCGACAATTTCTGGTCGATGGGCGAAACCGGCCCCTGCGGCCCGTGCTCCGAGATCTACTTCGACATGGGACCGCAACCCAAGAGCCGCCCGGGCTTCGATCCGACCGACGATTCGGGCCGGTGGCTCGAGATCTGGAACCTCGTGTTCATGCAGTACGACCGCGACGGGAGCGGCGCGATGACGCCGCTCCCGCGGCCCTGCGTCGATACCGGCGCCGGCCTCGAGCGGATGTCGGCGGTGCTGCAGGGCGTGTCGTGGGTCTACGACACCGATCTGTTCAGACCGATCCTCGCCCGCGCGCAGGAGCTGTCGGGCGTTGTGAAGGGCAGCGATCCCGAGAAGGACGTCTCGCTCAACGTCGTGGCCGACCACGCGCGCGCGTTGTGCTTCCTGATCGGCGACGGCGTGCTGCCCTCGAACGAGGGTCGCGGCTACGTGCTGCGCCGGATCCTGCGCCGCGCTGCGCGCCACGGTGTGCTGCTGGGCGTCGAGCGGCCGTTTCTGCACGGCGTGGCCGACGCGGTGATCGACGCGATGTCGCCGGCGTTCCCGGAGCTCGCCGAGCGGCGCGCGTTCATCACCGGCCGCGTCCGACGCGAGGAGGAGCGCTTCCTCGAGACGCTCACCCACGGCCTCGGCCTGCTCGAAGACGAGATCTCGCGACTCGAAGAGCGCGGCGAGCGCACGCTGCCCGGCGCGGTCTTGTTCAAGCTCTACGACACGTTCGGCTTCCCGGTCGACCTGACTGAGGACATCCTGCGCGGGCGCGGGCTCACGCTCGACCAGACGGGCTTCGACTCCGCGATGGACGAGCAGCGCACTCGCGCGCGTGCCGCGTGGAAGGGCAGCGGCGACGAGCGCAGCGGGGCCGCCTATCTCGCGCTCGCCGCCGAACACAAGAGCCGCTTCCAGGGCTACGACGCGCTCGAAGCGCGCTCGAACGTCGCCGCACTGCTCGTCGGCGGCGAGTCCGTCGCGGTCGCAAACGAGGGCGACGACGTCGAGGTGATCGTCGACGAGACGCCCTTCTATGCCGAGAGCGGCGGACAGGTCGGCGATCGCGGCGAGATCACCACCCCGCGCGGCCGCGTCGAGGTCCGCGATGCGCAGCGGCCGGTCGGAGAGCTCGTCGTGCATCGCGGGCGCGTCGCACAGGGCAGCGTTCGGGTCGAAGATCTGGCGACGCTCCGCGTCGATGCCGACGCGCGCGCCGCCACGGTGCGCAACCACTCCGGCACGCACCTGCTCCACGCCGCGCTGCGCTCGGTGCTCGGACCGCAGGCGATGCAGAAGGGCTCGCTCGTCGCGCCCGACCGGCTGCGCTTCGACTTCACGCACGACGCCCCGGTTTCCGGCGAGGAGATCGAGCGCATCGAGGATCTCGCCAACCAGTGGATCGAAGCGAATGCGCCCGCGGCGGTGCGCGAGATGGCCTACCCCGACGCGATCGAGGCCGGCGCCGTCGCGATCTTCGAGGAGAAGTACGGCGACCGGGTGCGCGTGATCTCGTTCGGCGGATTCTCGACGGAGCTGTGCGGCGGCACCCACGCGCGCGCCACCGGCGACATCGGGCTGCTCAAGATCATCGGCGAATCGGGCATCGCGTCGGGCGTGCGGCGGATCGAGGCGCTCACCGGCCACGGGGCACTCGCCCATCTGCGGGCCCAGCAGCGCACGCTCGAGAGCCTGGGCTCGCTGCTCCGCGCGCCGATCGGCGAGCTGACGGCGCGCGTGGAGAAGCTGCTCGAAGAGAAGCGCGCCGCGGAGCTGGAGGTCGCGAGGCTGCGCGCCGCGCAGCGCGGAGCAGCTTCGGTCGACCTGTCGTCGGAAGCGCGCGAGATAGCGGGAGTGAAAGTGATCTCGGCACGGGTCGAGGGAGTGTCGGGCAAAGAGCTGCGCGGGATGGTCGACGATCTGCGCGGGAAGCTCGGCAGCGGCGTCGTACTCCTTGCCGCCGTCGAGGATGGACGGGTGAGCCTCGCGCTGGGTGTCACTCCGGATCTCATCGATCGTTTCCCAGCGGGCCAGATGATCGCGACCGTTTCTGGAGCCGTCGGCGGAAAGGGCGGCGGCCGCCCCGACTTCGCGCAGGCCGGCGGCAGCCAGCCCGAGCGGCTCGACGACGCATTCACCCGGCTCGAAGCGCTGCTCGCGGCTGGATGACCGTGCTGGCGCGCTACACGCCGAGCCCGTTCGCGCCGCGCCGCCGGCCGACCCGGATCGTGCGCGTCGGTGACGTCGCGATCGGCGGCAACCAGCCGATCCGCGTCCAGTCGATGACGACCACCGATACGCTCGACACCGCCGGCACCGCCGACCAGGTCGAGCGGCTTGCAGCCGCCGGTTGCGAGATCGCGCGCATCACCGCGCCCTCGCGAAAGGAAGCCGAGAATCTCGCGGCGATCCGCGCCGAGCTCCGCCGGCGCGGCGTGCGCGTGCCGCTGGTCGCGGACATCCACTACACGCCGGGCGCCGCGCTGCTCGCCGCAGAGCACGTCGAGAAGGTGCGGATCAACCCGGGCAACTATGCCGACAAGAAGAAGTTCGAGGTGCGCGACTACAGCGACGCCCAGTATGCCGAAGAGGTGGAGCGCGTCGCGGAGCGCTTCCGTCCGCTCGTGCGCCGGCTCCGCGAGCTGGGGCGCGCGCTGCGCATCGGCACCAACCACGGCTCGCTCGCCGACCGCATCCTGAACCGCTACGGCGACACACCGCGCGGCATGGTCGAGAGCGCGCTCGAGTTCCTCGACGTGTGCGAGGACGAGGGCTACTCCGACATCGTCTTCAGCATGAAGGCGAGCAACGCCCAGGTGGCGATCCATGCCTATCGGCTGCTCGCGGCGCGCCTCGAGGAGCGGAAGCCCAGCGTCCCCGGCTACCCGTTCCACGTCGGTGTCACCGAGGCGGGCGACGGTGAGGACGGCCGCATCAAGAGCGCGATCGGCATCGGCGCGCTGCTCGAGGACGGCCTCGGCGACACGATCCGCGTATCGCTGACCGAGGATCCGGTGAAGGAGGTGCCGGTGGCGGCCGCGCTGGCGCGCAGGGCCCTGGCGCACTGGGCGCGCGGCGCGGAGCCCCCGCCCGATCCCGGCGCGCCCTACGCGGACGACCCTTACACCCACCGGCGTCGGAGCACGCGGACCGTCGGCTCGTTCGGCGGCGCGAACCCGGTGCGCGTGGAGCTCGGGCTGGGCCCCGTGTCGGCCGATCCGCACGCCGCGGCTGCGGCACTGGCAATTTCGCTGGCGCGCACGCGCGAAGTCGCGTGCGAGGGGCTGTGCGTCGACGTGCACGACGAGCCCGACGGCGCCCGGCTGGCCGCGTTCGCGACCGCGCTGCGCGAGCACGGTTGCGAGCTGCCGATCGCGGTGCGCGCCGAGTCGCGCCTGGCGCTCTCGTGCGTGGCCGATGCGTCGCGGCTGGTGGTGGCAGCCGGTGCGCTGATCCAGGACAGCGAGCTCCTGGCGGTGGCGCGCGCCGCCGCCCAGCGCGGTACGCCGGTCGAGTGGGAGCTGCGAGGCACGCTGGCCGACGTGCCCGCGCTCGCAGACCGCGCGCTCGCCGCGAGCCGCGCGGGCGGACTCGAAGACTTTGCGATCTCGGTCGACGCCGGGCTCGCGGTCCACGGCGCGCGGGCCGCCGCGGCGCGGCTGCGCGCGCGGGGCGCCGCCGACGTGCCGATCGTGCTGCGACACCGGCGCGATCCGGCCACCGACGACGCGACCGACCTGCTCGACCTGGCCGTCGATCTCGGTGCTCCGCTGTGCGACGGCATCGGTGACGCGGTCGCGCTGCACGGCTTCGCAGACGCCGGGCGCGCCGTCGACCTCGCCTACCGCGTGCTCCAGGGTGCGCGCCTGCGCACCACCCGCACCGAGTTCATCTCCTGCCCTTCGTGCGGGCGCACGCTCTTCGACCTCGAGGAGACCACCGCGCGCATCAAGGCGCGCACCAGCCACCTGGTCGGCCTGAAGATCGCGGTGATGGGTTGCATCGTGAACGGCCCCGGCGAAATGGCCGACGCCGATTTCGGCTACGTCGGCTCGGGCCCCGGCACCGTCAATCTATTCGTCGGTCACGAGTGCGTGGAGCGGCACGTCCCGACCGCGGAGGCCACCGATCGGCTGATCGCGCTGATCCGAAGCCACGGGCGGTGGGTGGATCCCGAGGGCTAAGGACGGAGCTGCGGCAGGATCGCCCGCTCCACCACCGCGGCAATGCGGTCGGCTCCCGGAGCGGCGAAGTGAGCGTCCAACGGCAGATGGAAAAGCGCCGCCTCCGGCCGCGCCCGGAGCTCGGCGAGCGGGGACACGAAATCGATCCCGCGCACTCGGGCGAGCTCGCGCAGGCGGGATTCGAAGCTCTGCGGCTCACCCCGCAGCACCTCGGCGGCGTTCGGGAAGTAGACGAGCGTCAGCGGGATGCCGCGCGCCGCGAGCGCTTCGCGCATTCGGTCGAGCCAGTCTGCGTAGCGGACCCAGTGCTCGTCGCTGGCAGCGGGTGGACTGACGATCCCGTCCGGCGGACCGCGCGGCTCGCCGGACCGGCGTTCGCGCCAGTGCCTCCATGCCGTCTGCGCGCGCAGAACGAGCTCGTAGGTCGCGGTCGAGCTCACGATCTGTAAGTACGTCCTGCGAACGCCACCCAACGCCCGCTTCTGGCCCGAGTAGACGTGCGTGCCGTAATCCAGGTCGACGAGATCGTTCCCGAAGAAGCCGACGATCACGTGGTGGGGCTCGAGTGCCAGCCCGCGCTCGATCAGGAATTGCGTCTCCGAGTCGATCGACCACGCGCCGCAGCCGCCATTCACCACTTCAGCATCCACGCCGTCCGCGCGCAGTCGCGCCTCGAGCCGCGCGGGCCAGGTCTCCTCCTCCTCGAGGTAGTACCCGAACACGTTCGAGTCGCCGAGCGCGAGGATGCGGGTGCGTCCGGGCGGCGGGGTGCGCTCGATCTCCGGTCCGCGCAGCCCGAGCGAGTTGATGTGCACGTCGTACGCGAGCTCGGGCGGCCACATCACGGTCGTGCGCGCACCGGGTCGGAACACGCCGATCGCGTGGTTCCAGGTCTCCGCATCGAAGTTGAGCAGCTTGCTGAAGCTGCGCACGCGTCCGGTCGGCCAGCCGCACAGCCGGAGGCATCCTTCGAGCAACACGAGCGGCGCGATGCTCAGCAGCAGCGCCAACGCGGCCTGACGCCACCAGCGACCCATCAGCGCCGGAGGCTAGCGGCGCGGCGGCGGCGCAGCGACGTCCGGTCCGACCGGCGAGCGCACGTCCGCGACGCGCTCGAATTGCTCGAGCAGCGCCAGGCTGCGCGAGCTGACCAGCAGCTCGTGGCCGCGCCCGATCACGCTGCCGACCACGAGCAGCGCCACTCCCGTCGCAATCGCGCCCTCGGCCACGCCCAAAGCCACGCCCCCCGCCCGATCGAACCAGCCGAGGCCTACCGCTCGGGCGCCCTGCCCCATCACCTTGCCGAAGGTTCCGACGCCGGCGATCACGCCCACCGCGATCAGCGCGCCGGCCACCCAGCGCGCTGCGACCCCGCCGAGCGGGACGCCGCCCGCGCTCGTGAGCCAGGCGGCGAAGGGGTCGTTCCACACCCGCACCGCGATTACGGCAGCGGCCAACGCGAGGACCGAGAACACCTCGCGGATCAGGCCGAGGGACAGGCCGCGCAGCGCGGCGACGCCGACAATCACCAACGCCACGAGGTCGATCGGTTGGAACACGCTCATAGGCGTCATTCTACTACGCCGGGACTGACGTCTACAATCATGCGCGTGCGTTACGACATCGCCGTGATCGGCGCCGGACACAATGGGCTCGTGGCGGCGGCGATCCTCGCGCGCGCGGGCCGCCGGGTCGTGGTGCTCGAGCGCCGCGAGCGGGTGGGCGGTGCCTGCGTCACAGAAGAGCTCTGGCCGGGCTTCCAGGTGTCGCGGGCGGCCTACGTCGCAGGGCTGCTGCGGCCAGTGGTGTTGCGCGAGCTCGGGCTCGCGCAGCGAGGCCTGCGCCTGCTGGCGCGCTCGCCGGCTTCGTTCACGCCGCTGCCGGACGGACGCGGGCTGCTGCTCGGCGGCGGCGCCAGCGCGACCCGCGACTCGATCGCCGCGTTCTCGCCGCGCGATGCGCTGCGCTATTCCGACTACGAGGCGTTCCTCGACCGCGTCGCGCGCTGGCTCGAGCCGACCCTCGACGCGCCGCCTCCCGACCCCGCCCGGCTGCGCGCGAGCGATCTGCGCCTGCTGGCCGGGCTCGGCGCCCGCGCGTGGCGCCTGCGCCGCGAGCTGCCCCGGGCGCTGGCGCTCCTGCTCGGGCCGGCGCGGCCCGAGCTCGAGCGTTGGTTCGAGAGCGAGCCACTGCGCGCCACGCTCGCCACCGACGCGGTGATCGGCGCCTGGGCCTCCCCTTCGTCCCCCGGGACGGGCTACGTGCTGTTCCACCACGTGATGGGCGAGACCGGCGGCGCACGCGGTGTCTGGGCGTACGTGGAGGGCGGCATGGGACGACTGTCGGAGACGATCGCGGCGGCGGCCCGCGAGGCCGGCGCGGAGATCCGCCTCGCAGCGCCGGTGGCGCGGATCGAGATCGCGGCCGGTGCGGTGCGCGGCGTGACGCTCGCCGACGGCACCGCGATCGAGGCAACCCTGGTCGTCTCCGGGGCGGACCCGCGCGTCACGTTCCTTGACTGGGTGGGCGCCGACCACCTGCCCGACCCGCTGCGCCGCGAGCTCGCGAGCCTCGACTTCCGCAGCGGCAGCGTGAAGATCAATCTCGCGCTCGATCGCCTGCCGGTGTTCCGCGGCCGCGGTCCGGGCGCCGGCCCCGAGCACCGCGGCACGATCCACGTCGGCGCGACCGACCTCGACGCGCTCGACGCCGCGTTCGAGGAGGCGCGCGCGGGCCGGGTCCCGGAGCGACCGATCGTCGAGCTGACGCTCCCGTCTGCGGTGGACGCCACGCTCGCGCCACCCGGCAAGCACGTCGCGTCACTCTTCGTTCAGTGGGTTCCGTGCGCCGCGCCAGCGGAGCGCTGGCCCGCGCTGCGCGATCGGATCGCGGAGCGCGCGTGCGCGCTCGTCGACGAGGTCGCGCCGGGCTTCTCCGACAGCATCCTGCACCGCGAGGTGCTGGCGCCCCCCGATCTCGAGCGACTGTTCGGTCTCAGCGGCGGGAATCTCTTCCACGGCGCGATGACGCCCGACCGCCTGATGTTGTTGCGTCCGCTCCCCGGCTGGTCGCGCTACGCGACGCCGATCCGCGGCCTCTACCTTTGCGGCGCCGGGACGCACCCGGGCGGCGGCGTGATGGGCGCATGCGGACGCAACGCGGCGCGCGAGATCCTGCGCACGACGTGAATCCGATCCACTACGCCTGATGGATGTACGCGCGCAGACTGCGGATCTCCTCGACTTGCTCCTCGATCTCGTCGCGCAGCAGATCGCGCATCGAGAGCATCGCGATCACGCGTCCGTCCTGCACGACCGGCAGGTGGCGACACCCGCGGCTCTGCATCTTCTCGAGGCAGCGCTCCACGCGGTCGTCGAGATCCGCTGTGATCACTTCGCGGGTCATCACGGAACCGACCGTGATCTGTCTCGGGTCTTTCCCGTCGACGACTACGCGCGTCATCAGATCGCGCTCCGAGAACACTCCGACCAGGCGCTCGCCGTCGAGCACCGGGATACAGCCGATCCGGCGCTCGCTCATCAGCGCGGCAACCTCGAACACGGTTGCTGCCGGGGCCGTGTGGATCAGGTGAAGCTGCTGGATCACGTGGCGAAGGGTGTGCATGATCGATCGCCTCCGAGGATTGCCGTACCACTATCCAACCACGAAAACGGCCCCGGGGAAACCACTCTTATCTGCGCAATTGCCCCGCGGGAAGAACCGGCCCTCGCGCGAGGTCGATCGCCCGACCGACCATGCGCAAGTACATGCGGGCGTCTTCGCGGGTGCGGTCCTGCTCGAGCACGGCGCGCCACTCGGCGATCGCCTCGTCGGCACGCCCGAGCGTGTAGAGGGTCACGCCGGTCTGTACGACGGCGTCGAGGAAGGCCGGGTTGCCGCGCCGGACGCGCGCGAACTCCGCCAGCGC
>CAZPNB010000111.1:0-3352 GCA_964587305.1 uncultured Spirochaetales bacterium
CGCGGATGCGCTCACGCAGCTCACGGTCTATGGCTTCGACACGAGCCCGGCCGTGCTGGAGCGGGCCCGCGAGGCGGCGCAGGCGGCAATTCGCGCCGATCCGTTGCTCGGCGAAGCCCACGCCTCTCTCGGACGTCAGCAGTTCGCCGGAGGCACCTGGAACTGGGACGAAGCGGACCGGCATCTCCGGCGTGCGATGGAGCTGAGCCCCGGTTACGCGCCGACTCACATGTGGCGCGCACAGCTGCTGATGGCCCGGGGGCGCGCGGCGGAAGGCTCGGCAGAGATCCAGCGCGCGCTCGAACTGGACCCGTTCTCACCGGTCAACCTGTGGACCGCAGGAAGATACGCGTCATGGGCCGGGGATCACGAGCGCGCGATCGAGCTGCTGAAGCGAGCCGTGGACCTGAGCCCGCAGACGGCCCGAGCACGCGAGTACCTATGGGGCGCCTACGCCACTGTGGGGCGCGAGAAGGAAGCCGCAGAGACCTTGCTGGCCGGACTGCCTCCCCCCTCGCAGGCCGAGCTGCGCAGCGCCTACGAAGCGGGCGGCCTGAACGCGCTTCTCGAGCGATTTCTTCGGTTCGAGCAGGAACGCACCGGCCAGCCGTGCGGGTCCAGGGCCGGCACGGGGGCCACCGTATACGCGCGGCTCGGAGATGCGGAGGGCGTCTTCCGTTGCCTCGAGCTGTCGGCACGGATGGGGGACAACTCATCGCAGGCCAAGCTCGACCCGGTCTTCGCGCCCTACCGCTCGGACCCCCGCTACGCCGCGTACCTCGAAGCGATGAACCTCCGCGAGTGAGCTCCTCCGCCGGCGCCTCGGTCTCCGCGGCGGGAATCCAAATCTCATGAACTGGATTTGAATCCAGTTGCCAGCGGGCCGACGTGGGGCGTCGGCCACAACATCGCGGCCAACCCACAGCGTCGGGAGCGGCGCGCCGGGTGCTCGGTCTTGATCGAGTGTAGTAAGGCGATATCTTACTCTCGATGAAAACCCGCGTTTCTTCGAAGGGCCAGATCGTGCTGCCGGCCGAGCTTCGGCAACAGGATCGCATCGAGGCCGGCCAGGAGTTCGAGGTCGAGCGCCTCGATCGCGGCGAGTACCGACTCAAGCGAAGCTCGGCACCACCGAACGAAGGCGTGGTCGACTGGCTCCTCGCCTGTCCTGAGAAGGGGTATTTCGTCCCCATCGAGTCCGAGTCGACCGACACCTTGTGAGATACCTGGTCGACGCCAACGTCCTGAGTGAGCCGACCAGGCCGGCGCCGGATTCCCGGGTGATCGAGTGGCTCCGGCGCAACGAGCGCGAGATCGCCGTCGATCCCATCGTTCTCGGCGAGGTCCGCTTCGGCATTCTGTTGTTGCGCCGGGGGAAGAAGCGGGCTCGCCTCGAGCGGTGGTTCGATGCGGGCGTGCAGCGGCTCCGGTGTCTAGCGTGGGAGGCGGAGACGGGGATGGAGTGGGCGCAGCTGCTCGCACGTCTTCGCGCCGCCGGGCGCGCCATGCCGATCAAAGACAGCCTGATCGCCGCGACCGCTCTCGTTCACGACCTGACGGTCGTTACGCGCAACCGCGCCGACTTCGAGCAGGCTGGCGTCCGCATTCGGGACCCGTTCGCAGCCTGATCCCGTCGCTGCTTCGGGTAGATTCCGGATCGACAGCTTGACCCAAGCTGGATTCAAATCTCCTGAACTGGATTTGAATCCAGTTGCCAGCGGGCCGACGAGGTCGGGAGTTCGCGAGCTGATCGGGCGGTCGCTTGCGATTCGGCCGACCAGTAGACTGCCTGCGATGCACCGCGCCCGCGCTGGCTTCTTGTTTCGCCTCGTGCTGGCGAGCCTCGTCGCCGGTCTCGCGAGCGGTTGTATCACGCGCCCGTCGAAGACGGACGTCTTCGAGAAAGGCGGCATCGAGATCTTCCTGCGCTCGGATGTGCGCTGGGTGAGCCCCGTCGACAAGGGCTACTCGCATCCGGTCACGATCGCGCCGGTGCGCGTCGCGCACATCCTGTCGCGGATCGATCTTCGGCCGCCGAAGGGTGTGCTGCTCAGCTTCGAAGGCGACAAAGAGCGCGTCCCCGCGGTCCAGACCGACATGCTGTACGCGATCGCCGAGGGGGTTTCGAAGGCGCTCGCCCAGGCCGAGCCGAGCCAGGAAGTCGTCGTGATGGCGATCCGCGACACCCAGCGCTGGGGCGTCTTCGACCACGATTTCCTGACCAGCTTCGTCGCGTACGTGCGCGACGAGCGGCTCTACGTGCACCTGGCGCGCCACGATTGGGAGATCCCGAAGACGCGCGAGGAGCGCATCCCCGAGCCGCACATCGGCGACCATCCGCAGCGCTTCAAGCTCTACTCCGGGACGGCGATATCGCTGGTCAGCGACCAGAGCGTCGCGATCGACTGGCGCGATCCGGTCTTCGCCCATCCCAGCCGCACCCGCGTGCTGCCGAGCGGCGAGGTGGTGCGCCGGGAGATCCTGATGGAGAGCCCGCCGGAGGTCGACGACCTCGAAGACCCGCTGACGCGCATGCCCGACGACCTCTCGCCGCAGCAGTTGCGCGACCTCGCCGACGTCGAAGAGGCCCGGCGCGAGGGCCGCATCACCGAGACCGAGTACCGGACGCGGCGGCGCGAGATCCTGATCCCGAGCCCGTAGGCCCGCTACTCCACGTAACCGAGCGACTCCAGCATCTTCAGCTCGTCGCTGCCGGGTGCCGGTGCCTCCTTGGCGGCCTCGATCTGGGCCAGCAGCGCGGTGTCTTCCGGAAAGCGCTTCAGGCCGAGGTCCAGCACCTGGATCGCCACGGCGCGCTGGTCCGCCCCGCGCAGCTGGTCCGCCGTCGCGGCGTACTGATCCGCCGGCACGTTCTGCGGGTGCTGCTCGGCGAGCCTGGCGAGCTGCGCCATGGTCTCGTCGCCACGCCCGTTCCGGGCCAGCGCCTCGAGCTTCACCAGCTCGAGGCCCCACGCCGTGACTTCGTCGGCCCCGCCGGCGAGTCCCGCATCCGCCGCGCGGACCGCCTCCGCGTAGCGGGCGTCGGCGAGCGCGGCCCTCGCCGCGGCCAGCGAGTCGCGGGCCGTCTCGGCGCACGCGCACAGCATCAGCAGCACTGCCACGGCACCGGACAGTCGCAACGCGGCACTCCCTTCGATTCAGCGCTCCGTTTCGCTTGGTAGTCTATTCTCGCCATTCCCGCCGATCCAGCCGCCGGAGCCGCTTTGCGAAGGATCGACCCGTTCATGTCTACACGGAGCCCCTCGAGGCGCGCGCTGGTCGTCGCAGCGGTTCTCGCGACGTGCTGCGTGATTCCCGCCGAGCAGGCGCACGCCTACATCGGGCCCGGCGC
>CAZPNB010000112.1:0-3652 GCA_964587305.1 uncultured Spirochaetales bacterium
CCTTGAACTCGTCGTCGGCGCTACCGCCGGTCAGGTTCTCCAGGCCGGTGAATGCGCGCGCACTGCCCAGGATGGCGTTGAGCGAGCCGACCCCGGCACCCGACAGGATCCACTTGTTGTCGGCGTCGAACCCGACCAAGGTGTCGGTACCGGCGCCACCCGCGATCTCGACGCTGATCGAATCCGCGCTGGTCAGCGTGAACATGTCGGCCGCGCTGCCGCCGCTGATCTTCTCCATCGCAACGAAGTTGGCGAAGCCGCTCGTCGCGCCTGCATTCAGGCTGCCTTCATCGGTGCCCGTGACGCTCCACGCGTTCGCCGTATCGGGGCCGACCAATTGGTCGTCGCCATTGCCGCCATCGATCTGGCCGCTGATCGAACCCGTGGCTTGTAAAGTGAACACGTCGGCGCCACTGCGGCCGGTGAGATTTTCGACGCCGTCGAAGAGGGTGATGCCAGCCGCGAAACCGGCGTTGGCGCCGTTGATGGTCCAGTTGGTATCAACGTCCGGTCCGATCAGGGTGTCGGTGCCGCTGCCGCCGTGGATCGTCAGCGGATAGCCGAGTGCGTCGGCCGTGAAGCGGTCGTTGCCGCCTGCGCCGTCGACCGTCAGGCCCAGGACGCCGTCGGCCGCATCGCCCAACCTGACCTTCGTCAGCACCGAGGCGTCGTCGATATACGTGAGGTCGACGATGACGCCCGACGCCGCGGTGGACACCAGCTCGATCCCCACCACATCGTCGCTACCCGCGAAGGTGACCGTGTACACGCCAGCGGCAGCCGCCACCACCGGATCGGCCGACAGCAGCAGCCGCGGCTCCAGCGGCTCAAGAAAAAATCCCCGCCGCTGCTTAAACGCGCGCGCGATTCTCGACCGGCGCGCTTCCGCGCGTTGATGATTCTTGCTGTAAAAAAATCGCGCAACTGCCGCTAGTGGACTCATGATTCACCTCACGAGATCTCTGATACGAGAATATCGTCTCTTTCGGCCATTTGCCGGGTTTAACCAATCTATGCCGCCGCCAACTCTACAATCGACCAGCCGCCATATCACCGAGGATCTCGCCAGCGGCAGCGAGCCCCGAGAGCGCGGCGCCTTCCATAAAGCCTTGCCACTCGTAAAAAGAATTTGCCTGTTCACCGGCGAACTTCAGCAGCCCGGCCGATTGTCCTTCGAGCCCCGCAATGCTGGTGAACTGTCCGGGGCGATAGCAGGTATAAGATCCTCGCGAGTACGCCTGCGGCAGCCAGTGGCCTCGGTTGGCAATGTAATGATTATTGGCATCCAGAGAGGCGGCGGCTTTGGCGCCGGGAAAAATTTTGTCGAGATCCGTGAGGAAGTTATCGATCTGCGTTTGCGGAACCGTTTTTGTCAGCGTTGGCGGCAAGAAGTTTGGCGGCGTTCCGTGGCACGAAAGACAATAGCTGAACCCCGATGCAGAGACCTGCAGAGCCCGGCCGCGATCGCCGCCTGCGTAATCGGTGAGGATGGAGGTTGCACCGGCCCTGGTATAGTTGGTCTCCCAGGTATTCTGGACATTCGGCAAATCGCTATAGGCGAAACCGTTGCGATGGTGCAGATCGAACCAAGGACGGCCGGTGAAACTGACGACCGTTTTAGCGTTGTTGCCGTAGCCAAGATTGTTGATCGCTCTCAGCTTGTTTGTCGACAGCCCCAAGCTGGCGTCGAGCACCACGCCGCGGAGCACGGAAAACGGTATGGCTAGCACTACCGCGTCTGCGTACTGCGGCGTCGACACGCCCTGAAACTCGAGGACATACCGCCCCGACGCGTTGCGGCTCAACCGTTGCAGGAAGGTCCCCATCTCCACTGGACCTTCAAGTCGATTCCGAATGTTGGCGGCAACCGCATCGCTGCCTTCGACCAAATGATAGCGTTCGTCATTGAACACGCCAAACTCCGCGAGTTTGGCGCGGCGATCGAGGTGAAAGAAGAGCAGTAGGTTGAGACAGCTTTGTTGGTGCAGCTCGAGGCCGTATTCGGCAATGTAGGCCTGCTCGAAAACCGCCCGGATCAGCGGCAGGCCGGCCGCTCGCGTATCCAAATAAGTCGCAAGGTCGGTGTGATCCAGCGCCACGTCGGCCTCGGTATGGGAGAAGCAGGTTGGCTGGTTTGACAGGGATATCCAGTCCCGACGCATCCGAGCCGCCAGCTCGCGACACTCCTCCACCACCTCCGTCTCCCTATACCTCTGGTTGAAAAAATAATAACTACTGTCGCCAAGCTCTTTGTTGTAGTCTTCGCGTGTCAGGTTAAACTCCTGCGCGTAGCGCAGCATGGTCTTGCCCAAGTTGTCGATCATTTCACCGCCGAGCTCAGCAACCTGACCGGGAAACGTCACGCGGTCCGAATGGCAGCGGCCGCCGATGCGATTGGGATTCCCCTCGTAAACCGTAGCAAGGACGCCTCGACGCTGTAGTTCATAAGCGCAAGCGAGCCCGGCCAATCCCCCGCCGACGATCGCAATGCGCGCCCCGGAAATGCGTTTGGCCTGGACGTGGCGGACGAGCGGAAGCGTTCCGAGAGCTAGCCCCGTCATAGTGGCCCCGGCCCCCATCAGGAACTGCCGCCGGCTCAGCCGGTAATGGCGCGCGTGCTCAAGCTCTGCCACCCGCTCGATCCCCTCTCGAGTACTGACGTTCTTCACATGGCAGAACCTGGCGATCCGCAGCGCCCTTGCCACTTGAGAAAAGATTTGAGTCCGTGCCATAGGTTGCCTGGCTTGTTGATGACTCTTGTCAGATTCCTACACGATGATAGTCGGCGAATTTACAAACGGCACTGACCGCGCTATGTCGCCGCAATATCAGAAACTGATCTGGGCTCGCGACCGATGCGCTTCGGCGCGTTGATGCTTCTCGTCGTAAAAAAAAGTGAACTGCCGTCAGTGGACTCATAACTCACATCCGGTTGCGATCCGTCCTCCGTGCTGCGGCGCCGAATTTTGAGGATAGGCTGGGTATCAATCGACTTGCAGAATTTCTCAACGACTGGAGAAATCTTGCAAAGTCGTACGACTTAGCTATTGGCGATGACGGGCGCTTTCGGTTCAAGAAATGAAACTAGCGCCCGACGGGTGAAAACTACACCCTTATTAGTAATCTAAGATACTTTTTGGAACTCTTAGGACTACGATACTTGGCTTAGTAAAGATTCAGACAGGTGTCAACAAAAAAATGTGTGAAAAATTGACAAACTTTTCCTCGGTTAGATGGCGGGATTCACTCTTGCTTACTAATGTCCGGTTTTGTCCACACTTGGCGTGAGATGTCATCTTTTTACGCGAATACACGCGAATCGCCCTACCCGACGGCAGCCTTTTCAACCCAAACTGGCGGCCAATCGGCAGGAGACGGCGGTGCGAACCATCAGCAAATAAAAACGCCGTAGCCACTGCTCGATAAGCAGCGGTTACGGCGTGCATTGCTCTGCTATCCAGAAACTAACACCAACATGTTTGTCATAGCGTGCCGCCTGCGCGGATTCGGCAGTTCCTCTCGCAAAGGCGCAAAGACGCCAAGTTCGGAAGAAAAAAATTATAGTTCTCAAACGAATTCACTTCCGCTTATCCAACCTTTGCGACTTGGCGCCTTTGCGAGAGATAATCCGGCTTTCGGTTGCAGCTGTTCG
>CAZPNB010000113.1:0-3988 GCA_964587305.1 uncultured Spirochaetales bacterium
ACGACTTCACCGTCTACGAGAAGGCCGAACGGCTCGGCGGCACCTGGCGCGAGAACACCTATCCGGGGATCGGCTGCGACGTCCCCTCTCACCTCTACAGCTACTCGTTCGCGCTGAACCCGGATTGGAGCCACCGATACGCGCCCGGCGACGAGATCCAGTCCTACTTCGAGCGCGTGGCGGACGAGCACGGCCTCGAGCGCTACTTCCGCTTCGGCGACGAGGTGAAGCGCTGCGCGTTCGAGGATCGGCGCTGGCGGATCGAGACGGCGAGCGGCCACCGCGACACCGTCGACATCGTGATCGCGGCGACGGGCGTCCTCCACCACCCGAACTTCCCCGCGATCGACGGGCTCGAGAGCTTCGCCGGCGACGCGTTCCACAGCTCGCGCTGGGACCATTCGGTGCCGATCGACGGCCGGCGCGTCGGCGTGATCGGCACCGGCTCGACCGCGGTGCAGATCACCGGCGCGATCACCGACCGCGTCGCTCGATATTCGCTGTTCCAGCGCACCGCGCAGTGGATCATGCCGCAGGAGAACCCCGCCTACTCCGGGGAAGAGCAGGGCGCGTTCCGCGACGACCCGGCGCTGCTGCGCACCACGCACGACGACCTGGCGCGGCTGTTCGCTGAGGGCTTCGCGAGCGGGCTCGTCGACGCGAACTCGCCGGCAATGCAGATGATCGCCGAGGCCTGCCTGAAGAACCTGGAAGAGAACGTGCGCGACCCGGAGCTCAAGGAGCGCCTGCGCCCGACCTACCGCGCGGCGTGCAAGCGGCTGGTGATCTCGCCGAACTTCTACCAGGCGATCCAGCGCCCGAACGCGGAGCTCGTCACCGAGGCGATCGAGCGGATCGAGCCAAAAGGGGTTCGCACGCGCGACGGGCGGCTGCACGAGCTCGACGTGCTGGTGCTCGCCACCGGCTTCAAGACCGACCGCTTCATGCGCCCGATCGAGATCGTCGGACGCGGCGGCGCCCGCCTCGACGACGTCTGGGAGAAGCGGCCGATCGCGTATCTGTCGATCGCGATCCCGGGCTTCCCGAATCTCTTCATGCTGAACGGGCCCAATGGCCCGGTCGGCAACTTCTCGCTGATCGAGGTCGCCGAGATCCAGTTCGCGTACATCCTGAAGCTGATCGAGCTGCACCGCTCCGGCCGCGCGCGCGAGATCGCGGTGTCGGCGGCGGCGACGCAGCGGCTCGAGGCCGAGCGCGTGGAGGCCGCACGGTCGACGATCTGGAGCAGCGGCTGCCGCAGCTGGTATCTCGACGACCGCGGCGTTCCGGCCACCTGGCCGTGGACCTTCGAGCGCTTCCGCGCCGAGATGTCCGCGCCGAAGCTCGACGCGTACGAGCTGTCGCCGTGAGCCGCGAGGAGCAGAGCAAAGCGGTGCTGCGCCGCTAGTACGACGAGATGTGGGCGCAGTGCGCGTTCGAGAAGATCCCCGAGATCGCCGGTCCCACCTACACCCGCCACGACCCGGGCGGCACCCGCACAGTGACGGCCGCGGAATACCGCGATCAGCTCGCCGCGACGGTGAAGGACTGGACGATCACCGACTTCCGCTACTTCCTGATGGCCGAGGGTGACTACGTGACGTCGGTCGGAACCTGGAAGGTGAACGGCGCGCTCCAGTGGGACTGGGTGCAGACGTTCCGGGTCGCAAACGGCCGGATCGTCGAGACCTGGCTGCCAGCGATGGCGACGGAAGGGAAGTGGACGGCCGCCGACATCCCGCGCTGATCTTCAGCGTTGATGGGTTTACCCGGGCCGGGCGGATGTTTCGCCGCTCCTGCGAGCGGTGCGCGTGGCTCGTCGCTCCATCTGAGGGACAGGCTCGGATCGCTGAGTGTGCGACCCTCACGATCCGATCAAGAGACTCCAGATGAACGTCGCAAAGTCAGCGTTGAGCAAGACACAGATCGATCGTCTCGGCGACCGACTGCGAAGCGGAAATTTCGACGAAGTGGATCTGCGTCTTCTTGACGCGTACAGGCGATCGTTCGGCGAGGCCTACGAAAGGGTCGTCGGAGAAATCCGAGAAACGCTTGGCTTGGAACCCACCGGAAGGCAACCGAAGTCGAAGACCTCTATCGTCGAAAAGCTTCGCCGCGAGAGCATTCGTCTCAGCCAGATGCAGGACATCGCAGGTTGCCGGGTGATCGTCAACGATATTTCCGAACAGGAAGCAAAACTTCGTCTTCTAAAGAACACCTTCGACGACTTCACGGTCGTGGACCGCAGGAACAATTCCAGCCACGGCTATCGCGCGATTCACGTGATCGTGAAGTCGAGCGACAGAATGGTGGAGATCCAGCTGCGTACCGCAGCCCAGCACCTCTGGGCGGAACTGTCTGAAAGGATCTCTGACGAGGATCCGGCGATCAAATATGGAGGTGGCGAAGAAGCGGACCGTTGGATCCTGGACGCTACTTCCGAAGCGGTGACCGCGATGGAAGCTCGAGAGCAGGAACTGCTCGAGCTGGAACTGCGCGCGTTGGGGCTTCCGGACCTCGCGAGCGAGCTTCGAGACGAGATCGACGCTGCTCGTGCGAGCCTCGAAGCTGAGCGACGCCTACTCATCGAGATTATTACCGATAATATCCGGAGCTATGAGAGGGGAAACCATGCTCTTCCTAATTGATTACGACCGGAGTGAAGGGCGAATCGTGAGACTTCAGAAGTTCAAGCAAGCGGAACGGGAGGAGGCCGAAGAGGCTCGCTTGGCGCTCGAGCTCCAGCTGCATCGCCAAAGCATCGAGCGCGAGGTTGTACTTCTCGAGGCATCTACCGAGAAAGCTTTGCGCAAGACACATGGGCGGTACTTCGAGGACGCTGCGGGACTGGCCAAACGATGGGCGAAGTCCGCCCAAAAGGGTCGCCGCGTTACTACGCGCCGAACGCCGCGAGCAACTCGGCGAGCTGCGCGCGGTAATTCGCGGCGCGGGCGACCTTGATCTCCTCGTACCCGCGCACGAGGTCGGGCAGCTCGGCGAGCTTCACTGCGGCGTCGAGGTTCCCGGATTAGAAAAGGGGACAGATTTATGGCGCTCACTGCCGCCGGGAAAGGGAAATAGATCTGTCCCATCCGTCCCCTTTTCTCAGCGTAATCCGCCGCTGCCTATCCGATTCGCTCCGCCACGATGACCTGCGACACACCGAACGCGCGCAGGCCGGGAATGCGCTCGGCGAGAGCACTGATGCCGCGCAGCACCGGCCGCAGCGACGCGATCCAGCGCGGCTGGTGTCCGGAGATGTTCTCGAAGGTCTGCCAGACGGCACCCGTCTCGAGCACGCGGAAGCCGGCGCGCTCGACGAGCGCGCGCAGCTCCCACGGCCAGTAGTTGCGTGCCCAGTAGTCGAACAGAAGCGTCCCCAAACGCAGTGGGATCCACGGGACGAACGGCACCGTGTGCGGCACGCGAAATCGCGTACCGCGCCAGAAGACGCCGTGCGTCTCGAACGGGTACAGGCGCGTCGGCGAGAACACGAGCAGGCGTCCGCCGGGTCGCAGCACACGGCGCACCTCGGCGAGCGCGCCGCGATCGTCGGGCACGTGCTCGAGCACCTCGTTGGCGAGCGCCACGTCGAAGCAGGCGTCCGGGAACGCGAGCGCCTCGAGATCGCCCACCGAGAGGCGCGCCGCCAGCGGATCGCCCAGCGCGGCCTCTCCGGCGAGCTTGCGCTCGTCGAACTCGACGCCGAACGCGTCCGACCCGAGCGCGACGAGCGCGCGCACATATGCTCCCGCGCCGCAGCCGCAATCGAGCACGCGCCGCTTCACGAGCGGCCCGGCGTGACGCTCGATCAACGCGAGGCGCTTGCGCAGGTTCCGGGGCATCGCGGTGTCGCCGCCCGCCGGCTCGATCTTCATCCGCCCCCCGAAGCGATTCCAGTGACTCCGGCGAGCGCTTCGGCCAGCCGTTTCCGGTACTTCGCAACGCGCTCGACCTTGAGAAGCTCGTAGCCGCGCACCGCGTCGGG
>CAZPNB010000114.1:0-3825 GCA_964587305.1 uncultured Spirochaetales bacterium
GCGACGCAAGCCGTCCGGCGCGCAGCGAGGCGAAGCCGAGCGGAGGTCGGAGAGTGAAGCCCGAGAGAAGAGCGTCAGCCGACGATCTCGCTGAGCACCGTGCCCATCGCCTCGGCTTCGCTGTCGTGCAGCGATTCGACCGCCGGCAACCCCACGACCAGCTTCTCGAGACGAGCTCCAATCTCGGCGCTCTGAGGATCGAAGCGGATCACCAGGCCGCGATCGTCGTCGTCGCGGTGCACGCGCCCCCAGACGAGCATCGGCTCCTCGCCCGGCTGGCCGTAGATCGCGAGATGCAGGCGGTCGCCCAGCTCGACCTCCGGCTGCGGCTGGATCCGCATGCCATCGACGGACAGATCGCGTCCGACGAGCACGCGCAGCGCGCGGTTGCCGAAAGCCGGGACCGTCTGCGAATAGGCGACGCGCGCGTGTTGGCGTCGATCGGCGGCTGCGGCGGTGGGGCCTCGAGGCGCGACAACCTGTCCCGCCGCGCCTTCGCACGCCGAAACCCGTGACTCGAGCTCGACGCATGCGCCCGCGCCGTTTGTACCCGAACCACCGATGTCGGCGCTCGCGGGCGGCGCGACACTTGGAAGTGACACGGCGTCCGCACCCGAACGCCCCAGCGTCGCCGGGCCCTGGGCGCGATCCTCGATGATCAGCTCGAGCGCCTGCCGGGTGTCTTCGTCCATCTTCGCGAAGCTCACACCGAGACCAAAGCTCTGTGCGCCGTCGCCCTTCTTTCCGTCCACGCGCACGACCCGACCCATCACGAGCAACGGCTCTCCCGCGTCGAGCGCCTCGGGAACCTGCACTTTGATGAGCTTGCCGATCTCGACGCGATGGCGCGACAAGAGCCGACAGCCGCGAATCGACAGATCGATCAGAGTCGCCCGGCGCACCAGCAGCCCGGAGCGAAACGAGACCTCCGAGCCGACCGCGACGCGCGGCTCGCTGCGCCGCTCTTCCCCTTTGTAGACGCAGTGAAGCAGCAAGAGCCGCAATGCCTCGGTGTGTACCGGGCGCCGCACCAGATAGTCGAACCCGCAGTTGCGCAGCTGGGAGCGCAGCGCGGTGGAGTCTTCGTTCGCCACCATGACGCGGATCGGCGGATCGATCGCATCGCCGACTGTTTCCCGCACCGCTCCGATCCGACGCGGCGTGGCGATCAACAGGTCGCGCGGCGGTGGGCTGCCCTGGACGATCGCGCCGCCGCGGATCCGGGCGAACGGAATGGCCAGCTCCTGGAGCAGTTGCTGGACGTCGTCGAGCTCGCCGTCGTCGAGTATCAGCACGGCAGGCGGCACACCCATGGCAGTCCTCGCGCAAGGGGACTGCCTACAGGTCGGCCGAATCTCGCTGGGGCTGTAGAGGCTCGGGCTCCGGGGTCTGCGGCGCCCTGGGTGGGTTCGGGTGTACCCCATGGGGCCGCATCCGAGACGCCCAGATCAGCCCGATCGCCGCAAGCGACACGCCGGCGAGGAATCCGGGCAGCAGCGGCAGCCGCGTCGAGAGCAGCCCAGCGGATCCGAGCAGCGCGGCGAGGTTGTTTGCGGCATGGGCCGCGATCGCCGGACGCGTGCTGTCGGACCAGTAGGCGGCGAGACCCAGGTAGCAGCCGATGCTGGCGGCGACGAACCCGTGTACGAGCTCGGCGTGGAGCCAGCCGAACGCCAGCGACGCGATCAGCACCGCCGCGACCGGGCCGAGCCAGCGTGCGAGACTGCGTTGCAGCACGCCCCGGCACAGGAGCTCCTCGCCGATCGCCGGCGCGAGCACCGTGCCGAGCAGCGCGATCGCGAAGCCCCGGCCGTGCGCGCCCTCCAGGCCGCGCGAGATGCCCGTCATCACACTGTGTTCCGCCACGCGTGTCAGCGACAGCGCGGCTTCGATCGCGTGGGAGAGCCCCAGCGTTCCGATCACCAGCGCGATCACGGCTCCAGTGGGCAGCCGGCTCGCGCGCAAGCCGAGCCGGTCGGTGATCGGGCCCGGCAGCGCCCACGCCGCCGAGATCGCGATCGCCATCAGCCCGATCTCGATTCCCATCATTTCGAAGCCGAGGCGCGCGGCGTTCTCGTCCACCAGCGTCACCAGGCCGCGGACGCTTCGCGACAACCACAGACCGATCGCGATCATGATCGCGGCGGTGGCGATGCGCACGGGGGCGGTCACGGCAGCGACAGTAACGCCTATGTCGGTGGATTCACCTGCTACTCTGGCGTCGTGACGAGCGGGTCGATTGCACCTTCGCTGCTGATAGCGATGCCGCAGCTCCTGGATCCCAACTTCTACCGCTCGGTGGTGCTGCTGGTTCATCACGACGGCGAAGGGAGCTTCGGTGTCGTGCTGAACCGCACCACAGAGATCACGGCCGAGCGGCTGTGTGAGAGCATCGAAATCCACTGGCGCGGCGATCCCGAAGCAGAGATCTGCTGGGGAGGCCCCGTGCAGCCTCAGACCGGCTGGGTGCTGTTCGGCGAAGCGCCCGAGATGGCCGATCTGGACGACGTCCGTGAGGTCGCGCCAGGCCTGCACTTCGCCGGCTCGCTCGAAGTGTTGCGGTACGTCGCCGAGCGGCCGCCGGACGAGATGCGGCTGTTGCTCGGCTACGCGGGCTGGGGCCCGGGCCAGCTCGAGAATGAGCTGGCCGAAGGGGCGTGGCTGCTGGCGCCGGCCGAGGGCCACGTCGTGTTCGACGTGCCGTTCGATGAGATGTGGACCTACGTCGTCCGCAGCCTCGGAGTCGAGCCGGCCACGCTGGTGGCGAGCCGAGGCGTGCACTGATCTCGAGCCGGCGGAGCCGGCGCCCAGCGAGGCGCAGGCAGCGGCTCAACCCACCTTTGCGCCGGGCCGATGTACGGGCATGGACGAGCGCCCGGCAGACCGCTCCGAGACCGGGACGACTACCCGCCGGCGCAGCCTCGGCGAGGACCTCCGTCGGCTGTCGGAGTGCTTCGAGGAGGACGGCGCACTGGGCCTCGTCCTGATCGACGCGTCGGGTCTCGCGCCGATCGAGCCGCAGTCCGGCGGCGAAGCGCTCCACCACGCGATGAGCAACCTCGGCGAGCTGATCCAGGAGCTGGTGGCCGACTGCCTCTCGGTGAACGACTCGGTGGTGGTAGGCGAGATCGGTCGCGATGAGATCGCCGTGTTCCTGTTTCGCGGCCAGGACGAGGTCGACTTCTTCAAGCGCGAGCTCGACCGGATCCGCCGAAAGGTCAGCGCTGGCCTCGAGGCGCGCGGGCATCGCGCTGGCTATCCCTATACGCGCGACCTCCCGCCCTTCCACGTCGGAACCGGAACCGCGCTGCGCAATCCGACGATCCGCCCCGAGCTCCAGATCCGCAAGGCGCTCGAGGACGCACGCGAGCACATCAATCTCGTCTCGCGACTCGAATCCCGCCGGCGCCGCAAGCAGATCTTCGAGCTCGTGATCGAGAGGCAGATCTACTCCGTCTACGAGCCGATCGTCGAGGTCACGTCGCGCACGGTATACGGCTACGAAGCGCTGGCGCGCGGACCGGACGGAACCGAGCTGCACTCGCCGGCCACGCTGTTCGCGATGGCCACCGAGCAGGACCTCGTGTTCCAGCTCGACTGCCTGTGTCGCCAGAGCGGCCTCGATGGAGCCCGAGACCTGCCCGGCGGAGCCAAGCTGTTCCTGAACGTGCGGCCATCGTCGATCCACGACCCCAACTTCCGCGCCGAGGCGCTCGAGCGCACGCTCCAGCGCTGCCAGCTCGCCCCGAGCGACGTGGTGTTCGAGATCTCCGAGCAGGAGTCGATCGCGAACTTCGACATCTTCCGCGAGGTGCGCGACTACTA
>CAZPNB010000115.1:0-3324 GCA_964587305.1 uncultured Spirochaetales bacterium
TGCCGCGTCGGGGCGCGCCTGCTGCTGCAGGAACTCGGGCACGATCGGCTCGCCGGCGATCAGGTTCGGCATCGTCAACGTATCCACCCGAACGAGCCGACGCAGGAGCCAGGCGGTGAGCCAGTTGGTGCGCGCAGCCACGACGAGCGGGCAGTCGAGCAGCGTCGCCTCGAGCGTCGACGTGCCGGGCTTGAGCAGCGCAACGTCGGCCGCTCGCAGCGCGGTTTGAGACTGGCCGGCGAGAATGTCGATCCGGAGCAGCGACGGCAGGCCCGCGCGGCGAATCCCATTCTCGATCGTCTCGCGCGCGATCGACGCCGCGCGCGGCAGCACGAAGTGAATCCGCGGGTCGCGGGCGTGGAGCACGCGCGCGACCTCGAGGTGGAGCGGCAGCAGGTGGCGCATCTCGCTGCCCCGGCTGCCGGGGAGCAGTGCGATGACCCGCGCTCCCGCCGGCAGGCCGAGCGCCCGTCGCGCGGCGTCGCGGTCGACACTCGCGCAGACGAGCGCGAGCCGCTCGACCAGTGGGTGTCCGACGTACTCCACCGGCACCTGCGAGCCCGCATACACCGCGGGCTCGAACGGGAAGATCACCGCGAGCTGGTTCACCCAGCGCGCGAGCTTGCGGATGCGCCCAGTGCGCCAGCCCCACACCTGAGGCGAGACGTAGTAGAGCGTCGGGCAGCCGAGCCGGCGCGCCCGGCGCGCGAACGGGATGTTGAAGCCCGACGAATCGACCAGCACGACCAGGTCGGGTCGCGCAGCGCGCAGCGCCGCGATCATCCGCCGCCACGCGCGCACGATCCGGTGCAGGTCGGGCAGCAGCTCGAACAGACCACTCACCGCGACGTCGCGCTGGTGCACCACCAGCTCGACGCCCGCCTTCTCCATCTCCACTCCGCCCAGCCCGACGAAGCGCGCATCCGGAACCCGCGCGCGCAGCTCGCGGACGAAATCACTGGCGTAGACGTCGCCCGAGGCATCGCCTACCGATAGCAGGACTGTGGTCATTCCAGATCGTCGGTTTCCGGCATCGCGTCGATCACGCGCAGCGCGGTGCGCAGCGCCGCGGCCGCCTGCGCACCGGTCACGCCGCCGAGACCCTCCGCGCTGCGGCCCCGCACGCCCCGCACGAACACGTCGAGCTGGGTCGCCAGTGCGTCTTCAGGGTCGGTCTCGAGCTGCTCCATCTCGATGCGCTTACCGCCATCCCCGTCCGGCAGGCGCCGGAACAACGTCGCCTTCTGCGCCAGGAAATCGATCGAGAAGTAGGCGTCGCGCTGGAACAGACGGAACTTGCGCAGCGGCGTGGCCGATACACGGCTGGCGGTGAGATTCGCGACGCAAGCCCCGGGGAAGGTGAGGCGGGCGTTCGCGATGTCGATGTGGTCGGTGATCACCGGCACGCCCACCGCGTCCACCTGGTCGGGCTCGGAGCCGAGCAGCTGTTGGAGGATCTCGATGTCGTGGATCATCAGATCGCGGACCACGTCGACGTCGGTGCCCCGCTCCGGGAACGGACCGAGGCGATGGATCTCGCCGAAGCGCGGCCGGTCGATCTGCTCGCGAACCACGCGCATCGCAGCGTTGAACCACTCCTGATGGCCGACCTGGAGCACGCAGCCGCGGCTCGCCGCGAGCGCGACGAGCGCGTCGGCCTCCTCGAGCGTAGCCGCGATCGGCTTCTCGACCAGCACGTCGAGACCCGCCTCGAGGGCGCGGCGCGCGACCTCGAAGTGGGCCACCGCCGAGACCGCGACGATCGCCGCGTCGGCATCCGCGAACAGCTCGTCGTGTGTGGCGACGGCGGGAACGCCCAGCTCCCGGCCGATCGCGCGAGCGCGTTCGAGATCGCGATCGGAGACCCCGGCCAGCGCGACATCTTGCTCGCTCTGCGAGCGAGCGCACACCTTCCGCGCGTGATGTCCCCCCATCACACCGGCGCCGATCACCGCGATCCGCAGCGCGCTCACGCGGATCGCTCCGCGGCGACAGCCACGATTGCGATGCCGTGAGCGTCGGCATCGCGCACGACGACGTCGCGCTCGAGCACGACGGTGGCGCCCGCCTCGATCGCCAGCACCGCCACCTTCGCCTCCGCCAGCACCGCGACGGTCGCGGGTCCGATCGTCGGCACGTCGAAGCGCGCGTCCTGGCTCGGCTTCGCCACCTTCACGACGCACGCGCCGGACGCGATCGCGCCGGCGCGGCGGATCGCCGCGTCGGTGCCCTCGATCGCCTCCACCGCCAGCACGGCTCTCTCCTTCACGACGACGGTCTGGCCGATGTCGAGCCGGCCAAGCGCCTTCGCGATCGGGAAGCCGAACGCGATATCGGCCCGCTGCGCATCGTTCGGCCGCGTCGCGGTGAGCACGCCCTCTCCGACCAAGAGCTCCGGTGTCAGCGCGTACTGCGGCAGCAGGTGGACGCCGAGCGTCTCGAGGAAGTCGGCGAGCTTGCCGAGGATCGTGTCGTCCTTGCGATCGGCGAGCAGGCCGATGAGGCCCTTCGCCTTCGCGTCCAGGTGCAGCCCGTCGGGGTTCTGGAACAGATCGCTCTTGGTCACCTTGCCGGCCATCACCACTTCGCGGACTCCGGCCGCGCGAAACGCGGCCAGCCCGACGCCCACTTCGCCCGGGTAGATCCACGTGATCGATTCGACCTCGCCCGCGATCTCGGGGCGGGTCTGATCGCGCAGCGCTATGCACGCCACGCGCAGCCCGCGGCGCTTCGCGGTGCGCGCCACCTCCAGCGGGAAGACCCCCTGGCCGGCGATCAGTCCGAGCACCTGGTCCTTCGCCACCGGGGCTAGCGCACGAAGCCGCGTTCGGCCGAGCGCAGGAACGAGAGCAGATGCCGGATCTCGCGCGACTCGCCGCACTCGGCCTCGACGCGGCCACACGCCTCTTCGAACGGCAGCTTCGATAGGAACAGCAGGTGGAAGGCGTGCTTGATCGTCGCGATCCGTTCCTTCTCGAAGCCGCGTCGCTCGAGGTTGATCGTGTTGACTCCCGCGAAGCGAGCGCGGTCGCCGGCGACCTTCGCGAAGGGCGGCACGTCCTTGCTGACAATCGAGTTCCCGGCGGTGAAGGCCGATTCGCCGACCCGCACGAACTGGTGGATGCCCGACATCGCGCCCACCACCGCGAAGTCCTCGACGATGCAGTGTCCACCGAATCCGCTCATGCCGGAGAGCACACAGTGGCTGCCCACCCGGCAGTCGTGCGCGATGTGGAAGCCGTTCTGGATCAGGTTGTGGTCGCCCAGCGAAGTTAAGCCGCCGTGATCCGGTAGCCCGACGTGGATCGACACGTGCTCGCGGAT